>JAYZXG010000082.1:0-7776 GCA_036141435.1 Pseudomonadota bacterium
CACGTGCTTATTCCCGGCTGCGGGCGGTCCCCGGAATTGCTGCACTTTGCCCGACTGGGCATGCGGGTGACCGGTTTCGATCTGTCATCGACGGCGATCAAATGGCAGGCCAATGCATTGGAGGCGGCCGGCCTTCACGCAGACCTCGTTGAAGGCGACGGCCTGGCCTGGTCGCCTGCGGCCTCATTCGATGTGATCTATGAGCAAACCTTCCTGTGCGCCATCCCACCGAAATTGCGCGAACGCTATGAAGCGTGCGCCCATCGCTGGCTCAAGCCCGGCGGCCAGTTTCTGGCGCTGTTCATGCAGAAAGACGAGCGCGGCGGACCGCCCTACGGCTGCTCTCTGGACGCCATGCACGTGCTGTTCCCACGCGAAAGATGGGTCTGGCCTGAGGATCAGGCGTTCACGCCCTACCCGCATCCAAACCTGAACGGCAAGCCGGAACTGGGTGGAATACTGACCCGCCGCTAAGTCGGTTGGTCCTCGCGATCGGCAGTGGCAGACTGATTGCGCTGCTTGCCGTGTTTCGCCGTCATCGGTGCGAAGGTCATCACTGCCAATACCGTGAGAACACCCGCAATGATGTTGGCTGCCGCAAAGCCACCGATAATGCCGATGGGCGTACCGATGATCTGACCGCCGATGAGCACGGCGGGAATGACAAGACCGAGCGCCCGGCCAGCGGTGATGACCAGCGCATGCCCTGGCCGACCCAGGCCGTTGAAACCGGCGCTGGCCGCAATGGTGATGCCGTAACCGGCAACGGTCAGCGGGACAATTTGCCAATAGGTTCGCGCAATTGCCTGGCCTTCCTCGCTGGGCAGAAAGGCAGCCGCCAGCGGACCAGCGACAATCCAGAGCAGCGCGGCCATGGCGAAGCTCCAGATCAGGCAGAAAATGAAGGAAGAGCGGAACGCCTCTCGGACCCGCTCAAGATTGTTTGCGCCGCCATTCTGGCCCGTCACCGCACCGATGCATGCCGACAGAGCGAACAGCGGCACGATGGCAAACGCCTCGACACGGCCGGCCACACCGAGGCCGCCGACGGCAGCATCGCCGAACCGGGCCATACCGAGACCCGACATGGCAATCGTCATCGCGAGCGGATTGAAGACGTTGGAGATACAGGCCGGGATCCCGACACGGGCGATATCCGACCAGTTGTTCAGGACCTCACCGAAGCCCGGCCACGAGAAATCGATGAGCTTTTCCTTGAAGACCAGATAGCCTGAGACCATCACGAAAGTCGCACCATTTGCGGCGACGGTCGCCAGGGCAGCGCCGGAAACGCCCCAGCCCATCCCGGGGAACCAGCCGAATACATCATCGAGGATGAAAATCGGGTCAAGGATGAGATTGATGACGGCCGCTGCAATCATCATCAGGCTGGGAACGGTCGCGTTACCGAGCGCGCGCAGGATGTTGCTGGCGACCATCGGGCCCACGATGAGAAGGATGCCCGCAAACCAGACGGACATGTAATCCACCACGTGTGGCATCATGCTCTCGCTGGCGCCCAGAGCGGTGAAGATATCCTCGACGAAAATGATCCCCAGGATCGAGACAAGACCGACCGAGATGATCGACAGGGTCAGCGCATCCGTGGAAATCCGAGGAATCGACGTTCCGTCCTTGCGGCCCGCAGCCCGGGAAACGGCCGAGACCGCACCGGCGCCCAGGCCGATCGAGACCGACATGACCAGCATGGTGATGGGAAAGCTCATCTGGACCGCAGCCTGCTGGGCCGTGCCCAGCGTTCCGACCCAGAAGGTATCGATAATGCCAACCAGCATCATCGCCAGGATGCCGAAACTCATCGGCATGACCATGCGAATGAGGTGCCCGAACACCGAGCCCTGCGTTAGATCACGCGCCTGACGTCCAGCCATGGCCTGTCCTTTCCCACACACAAGAGCGCCCTAGATAGTGCGCGCCTGCGCCGGGCGCACCCCTCGTTTTCGTGATCAGGACGAATGACCGTTATGCGTCTACTGTATTGAGGTCGTAGGCGGCGACACCGGCCAGATTGACAATATCGGACACCGAGGAGCCCAGGCGCGCAATCTGGACAGGCTTCTCCAGACCGACCAGCATCGGACCGATGACCGTCGCTCCGCCCGCTGACTTGAGCAGCCGCAAGGCAATCGATGCCGAATGCACGGCCGGCATGATCAGGACGTTCGCGGGCTGGGTCAGCCGCGAGAACGGATACAGGCGGTGATGCTCCGGATCGAGGGCCACATCAGCGGCCATCTCGCCTTCATACTCGAAGTCCACACCCATCCTGTCGAGGATGCGGACTGCCTCCTGGACTTTCTCCGTACGCTCGCCGGGCGGATTGCCAAAGCTGGAATAGGACAGAAACGCCACATGCGGTGTCAGTCGCAGCCGTTTGGCCGCGTTTGCGGTCGCACAGGCGATCTCGGCCAGGGCCTGGGCGTCGGGGAATTCCTCCGCAGTCACGTCGGAGATCAACAGGGTCCGACCTGGCGTAATCGCAGACGCGATCCCCACCACACGGCCGCCCTCGGTCGGCCCCAGCACCAGCTTGACGTCCTTGAGCACCACATTGGAATGTCGCGTGACACCGGTGACCATACCGTCGGCCTGCCCCATTTTCAGCATGCAGGCGGCGAAGACATTCCGGTCATTATTAACCCGGCGCTGCACGTCACGGCGCAAGAACCCCTTGCGCTGCAGGCGCTGGTAGAGGAAGTCCGCATATTCCGCATTATGTTCGGACAGGCGCGCATTGCAGATTTCCAGGGCGCCATCGGGCAATCCCAGTTCGCGCATGTTCTGCTTGGCGACTTCCTCTCGCGCGATCAGGATGGCCTTGCCCAGCCCCTGGTTCTCGAATGCGTGGGCGGCGCGGATAACTGCCGGTTCCTCGCCTTCCGCAAAGACGATGCGCTTGGGTTCCTTGCGGATGGCTGCAGTAATGCGTTGTTGCATGGATGCCGTCGGGTCGAGGCGACGAGCCAGATGCTCCTTGTATTGCTCGATGTCATCGATCGGTCGCCGCGCCACGCCGCTTTTTACCGCCGCTTCAGCCACGAATGGCGGGATCCAGTAGATCAGGCGCGGGTCGAATGGTGTCGGTATGATGTAATCCCGACCGTATTGCAGCCGGTCGACCTTGTAGGCATTGGCCACCTCGTCCGGCACATCCTCGCGCGCCAGGGCTGCCAGGGCCCGCGCCGCGGCGACTTTCATGTCTTCATTGATCTCGGTCGCGCGGACGTCCAGCGCACCCCGGAAAATATAGGGGAAACCAAGCACATTATTGACCTGGTTCGGATAGTCGGACCGTCCGGTTGCCATAATGACATCGTCGCGAACTTCCGCCACCTCTTCCGGTGTGATTTCCGGAGTCGGATTGGCCATGGCAAAGACGATCGGACGCGGTGCAAGCGTCCCGATGATCTCCTTGGTGAACACGCCTGCCGCTGACAAGCCCAGCAGGCAATCTGCGCCCTCCGCAGCCTCGGCCAGGGTTCGCTTGTCCGTCTTGATCGCGTGCCGGGCCAGACGTTCGTGACAGCCCGGCCGGCCTTCATAGACCACACCCTCGATATCGACGACGATGGTATTCTCGTCCTTCACGCCGAGATGCTTGATCAGCTCCAGCACTGAAAGGCCCGCCGCCCCGGCACCACAGAGCACGACCTTGAGGTCCTCGATCTTCCGGCCCGTGATGTCACAGGCATTGATCAGACCCGCGGCGGCGATGATCGCCGTTCCGTGCTGGTCGTCATGCATAACGGGAATATCCAGTTCCTCACGGAGACGACGCTCGATCTCGAAACATTCCGGCGCCTTGATATCTTCCAGATTGATGCCGCCAAAACTGTTCCCGAACCCCTTCACGCATTCGATGAACTTGTCAGGGTCGGTGTATTCCACTTCGACATCAAACGCATCGAGATCCGCGAACCGCTTGAACAGGACCGCCTTGCCTTCCATCACGGGTTTGGACGCCATGGCACCCAGGTCGCCCAGGCCGAGGATAGCGGTGCCGTTGGAGACCACGGCGACCATGTTGCCCTTGGAGGTGTAATCATACGCCGCGTCCGGATCCGCCGCGATCGCGCGTACGGGCGCCGCAACGCCCGGCGAATACGCCAGGGCCAGGTCGCGTTGGGTGGCCATCGGCTTGGTGGCAGCCAGCCCGATCTTTCCGGGCGTCGGTTTCATGTGAAAACGCAGCGCTTCTGCGTCGAGAGCGCTGGCGGTGTCAGACGGATGATCAGCGGGCATGCAGGTCTCGCATCAAAGGTGGGACCGCAAACATGAACCGCTCCGCCAGATCCGCCAAGTCCTCTTCTGCTCAGCGTTGATTTGACACCCGCTCCAGCGCCTGCGCCCGGCGTCGGGCCTGATGCCGGTACGCCAGGCTATGCGCCAGCGCTTGCGGCAAGTCCTCGGCGACCAAGCCGGAGCCCAGGCGCAATCCCGCATCTCCGTGGAGCCATGCGGCGGCACAAGTGGCAAGGAATGCGTCCATCCCCTGAACGACAAGGCCGGCTATGAGACCAGCCAGTACGTCGCCGCTGCCAGCCGTCGCGAGCGTCGGCGAGGCATGGCGGTTGACGACTGGGATCTGCCCCGGGGCTGAAACCACCGTGTCCGGCCCCTTCAGCAAGACCACACACCCGGCCATCTCGGCGGCCAACCGGACCGCTTCGATCTTGTTTTGAGCATCCTCGAGAAGGCCCGGAAACAACCGGCGAAACTCGCCGACATGCGGTGTCAGGACATCGTCGCGTCGAAGGGCAGCAAACAGGTCGGTGCCATGGTGCTCGAAACTGCTCAACGCGTCGGCATCCAGCACCAGTGGAACCTTGCCGCCAAGGGCGTCGAGCACGTGCTCGCGTGTCACAGGCCCCGTCCCGTAGGCTGGCCCCATTACTGCGGCACCGGCGCGCAACGCGCCAAGAGCCTGCGCGGCGGGTTCACCGATTTCGCGCAGCATGATCGCCGTCAATTGCTCGGCATTCTCTGTCATCGCGCTTGCAGGCGACAGGACAGTGACCAGGCCCGCCCCGCTCCGAAGTCCGGCCATCGCCGCCAACCGCGCCGCCCCGGTTGAACCTGCAGGACCCGAGAACACGGCAAGACGACCCTTTTCGTGTTTGTGCGTGCCCGCCCCGCTCTCGGGGAGCGCCCGCTGCCAGAGCCCCGGGACATTCTCCCGGGCGACCGGTTGAACCTGCGCCTGCCAGCCATCGGGGATGCCGATGTCTGCGCAAACAACGTCCCCGCAAAACGTGCGCCCGGCCTGAAGGACGTGTGCGAGCTTTAACCGGTGGAAGGTCACGCTCAGATCAGCCTCGAAAACCGGCCCGTCCAGCGCGACCAGGTCTCCAGACAGTCCGGAAGGCAGATCAATGGCGACACGCACCGCATCAGATTGATTGCACTGGCGAACCAAGTCGGCCGCAAGACCGTCCAGCCCACGACTCAGCCCGGCACCGAACATCGCATCGACGATCAGCGCGAACGCCGTCGGATCAACTGCCTCGGCGGGCCTGACCTCGCCCGACCAGTGCTGGCACGCCCAGCGGGCATCTCCCTTCAGCTGGTCGACATCAACGAGGGACGCAAGGGTGACCGGCCAGCCATGAGCGGCGAGATGCCGGGCGACGACATAGCCATCCCCGCCATTATTGCCCGGGCCGCAGAGAATCAGGGTCGGGCGTGCGGCCCAGCGCCGCTCGATCGCTTCTGTCACAGCGGCCCCGGCCGCTTCCATCAGCTCTGTTCCAGCCACGCCATGGGCCATCGCGAACCGGTCACAACGAGCAATATCATGGGTGCCAAGGATCGCGTTGCGCATCATTGCCTCACAATGCAGCAGCACTGCTGCGTGATCGAGCAGTTTCCCGAACTTCGCATACTACACCTTGCCCCCTGCTTGTCTCGCCTGCCGCGCCGGATAGGTTCAGCGCAAGACCAAGGAGACGGTCATGAAAAAGATCGAAGCGATTATCAAACCGTTCAAGCTCGACGACGTGAAGGAAGCCCTTCAGGAAGTCGGCGTGCAAGGCCTCACCGTGCTGGAGGCCAAGGGTTTTGGCCGCCAGAAAGGTCATACCGAACTCTACCGCGGCGCCGAATATGTCGTGGACTTCCTGCCCAAGATCAAAATCGAGCTGGTCTTGCCGTCCGATCGCGTCGACGCTGCGATCGAAGCTATCCAGAACGCTGCTCAAACCGGTCGAATCGGCGACGGCAAGATCTTTGTCAGCCCAGTTGAAAGCGTCATTCGTATCCGCACCGGCGAGACCGGCCGCGACGCACTCTAGAAGACTTACAACCCGACAATCACGGAGACTGGCTCATGTCCGAGGCCATCATCAAGAAACTCAACGACGAAGAGATCAACTATGTTGACCTTCGTTTCACCGATCCGCGCGGCAAGCTGCAGCACGTGACCTTCGACAAGTCCCAGGTCGACGAGGATTTCTTCGAAGACGGCATCATGTTCGATGGATCTTCCATCGGCGGCTGGAAGGCGATCAACGAGTCCGACATGGTCCTCAAGCCGGACACCTCCTACACAACGATCGACCCGTTCTACCAGCAGCCGACGATGGTCATGTTCTGTGACATCCTCGAGCCGGGTTCGGGCGAAAGCTACAACCGTGACCCGCGCACGACTGCCAAGAAAGCGGAAGCTTTCCTGAAGTCCTCCGGCATCGGCGACACGGCGTATTTCGGCCCGGAAGCAGAATTCTTCGTCTTTGACGATGTCCGCATCTCCACCGAACAGAATGACACGTCCTACAAGCTCGACAGCGAGGAAGGCCCGTACAACTCCAACCGCAAGTATGAAGGCGGCAATATAGGTCACCGCCCCGGCCCCAAGGGCGGTTACTTCCCGGTCAATCCGGTCGACAGCGGCCAGGACATGCGCACCGAAATGCTGGAAGTCATGACGGAGCTCGGCCTCGAGCCGGAGAAGCACCACCACGAGGTTGCACCGTCCCAGCACGAGCTCGGCATGAAGTTCTCGACCCTCACCACGATGGCCGACCGCATGCAGCTCTACAAATACACCGTGCACATGGTCGCACACGCCTATGGCAAGACCGCAACCTTCATGCCCAAGCCGGTCTGGAACGACAACGGCACCGGCATGCACGTGCACCAGTCGATCTGGAAGGACGGCAAGCCGCTGTTCGCGGGCGATCGGTACGCTGACCTGTCCGACAACTGCCTCTACTACATCGGCGGCATCATCAAGCATGCGCGGGCGATCAACGCCTTCGCCAACGCGTCCACCAACTCCTACAAGCGCCTGGTGCCGGGCTTCGAGGCGCCGGTCTTGCTGGCCTATTCCGCCCGTAACCGTTCGGCTTCCATCCGCATCCCGTATGTCAGCTCGCCCAATGGCAAGCGTCTCGAGACGCGCTTCCCGGATCCGGCCGGCAACCCGTACCTGACCTTCACCGCGCTCATGATGGCCGGCCTCGATGGCATCGAGAACCGCATCGATCCGGGCGATCCGATGGACAAGGACCTCTATGACCTGCCGGCTGAGGAGCTCAAGGACATCCCGACGGTCTGTCGCTCGCTGCGCGAAGCCCTCGAATCACTCGATGCCGACCGCGATTTCCTCAAGAAGGGCGGCGTCATGGATGACGACCAGATCGACGCCTACATCGATCTCAAGATGGAAGAAGTCGAGCGCTTCGAGATGCATCCGCACCCGGTCGAGTTCGACATGTACTATTCCTGCTGATCCCCGCATCAGCGCGAAGATCGGAC
>JAYZXG010000083.1:0-2722 GCA_036141435.1 Pseudomonadota bacterium
TGCTTTCAAGCTGATGCATGATTTGCGTGGGATGGCAGAGACCAACACGCTGGCAGACCGTAGCCGCAAGCCCGCAACGCGGCGCCTGATGCTTCGCACAGCCGAGATCTATGCCGAGCGATTTGCAGATCCCGATGGGCGTATTCGCGCCAGTTTCGAGATCGTGCATTTTGGCGGGTGGGCGCCGCACCCGGACCAGCCCAAGGCCAAGCGTCCGGGATCCGCAACGGCTCGTCTGGCCGACGCACTCGGCGTGAAGGAACAGTCTGCTGGAGAAAAGGCGGGCGGCTAGAACGCCCCGCCGGCATCGGTAAACATGGTCATGACCGCCGGCCCGATCAGGGCAAGCGCAGCCACACCGGCGATCGAGATAATGACGGCGACAAGCGAGTACTCGATGGCCGAACCGCCATGCTCGCAACGGAGGAAACGTTGGATAAGCGTTTTCATAGGCGGTCCCTCAATTCTGCGGCCAGCGGCAAATCGGCAGCCGGCATCGGATAGCTGCGGAGTTTTTCCTTGCGGACCCAGGCCAGCTCCTGACCTTCATTGGGTTGCGGGAAACCATCCCACGTCCGACAGACGAAGAGCGGCATGACGATGTGAAAGTCGTCATACGGGTGCGAGACGAACGCAAACGGATGCAGACATCGCTCACAGGGCTCAACACTCAACTCCTCCCGCAATTCGCGGATTGCCGCCTGTTCAGGCGTTTCGCCGGGCTCGATCTTGCCCCCGGGAAACTCCCACAGCCCCGCCATGGGTTTACCCTCGGGTCGCCGCGTCAGCAGGATGCGTCCATCAGCATCCAGCAAGGCGCACGCGACAACATAGAGGACCTTTTTGGGGCCTTGGTCAGTCATTATCGGGGATCTCCCTTAAGGAGCGGTGCAAAAACAGGGTTAAAGGAGACTTAGCCCGGGTTCTCGCCCGTCGTTTCGGTCTCTTCATCGACTGCTTCCTCTACCGCTTCCGGCTCTGCTTCTCGCCGAGTGATATCGGCATTTGCGCGCAATTCGACAAGCAATTCCTGTAACTGTTCGAAGGTCCGGAACTGGACAATGCCCGGCTCAAGCGTCTCGAAAGCGGGCGGAGGTTGTCGCCGGCGATCAACAACCTGGAGCAAATGCCAGCCGAATTCGGTCTGGAAGGGATTGGACACGCCCCCTTCCGGTGTCGAAAACGCGATCTCGCCGAAAATGTCGGCGACGCCACGACGGGTGAAATAGCCCAGATCTCCCCCGTCAAGGCGGGTCGCACGGTCGAGGCTGATGCGCACCGCCAGGTCCGAGAAATCCTCACCGGCCTCAAGCAGCGCCCGCGCGGCCTCGGCCTGTTCCCGGGTTTCCAGCAGAATGTGGCGCGCGCGAATTTCCTCCTGCAGCGGGATCAGCCGGATCTGCTCTTCATAGATCCGCTCGATGACCTGGGGATCGGTCGCCTCATTCACCACGGTCTCGAGCAGGACATTGCCAAGGATCTGTTCCTCGGCCTGGGCCATGCGCCTGCGAGCCTCCGGGCTGCGGTGCAGATCGCGGCTTCGCGCCTCCAGCGCCAGCAGTTTCTGATCGATCAGTTCTTCAACTACCAGATCATAGATCTCGTCACCGACGCGGAGGGGCTGTTCGCTCTCGATCCCGCGCACGCGCAATTCCCGCTGAACATCCGAGTCGCGGATCATGCTGTCATTGACCCGGGCGACGACCGGATCGACCTCGTCAGGCAGGGCGATATCGGACTGACCGACCAATTCCTCCGCGGTCTGCCGGGGCTGCGGTCCGCAGGCGGCCAGCGCTCCGCTCAGAAGCAGTGCTGTTGCAAACGCCGAAAAGGTCGCAATTTTCATCACTTAATCCCTCATCACGAGATCGGGTTACCGCGCCGATTGATTGACACACCCTCCCCCCATCCTTAAGTCAGCTCAAGGTTTCAAAGCAATGCTAGTGTCAGTGCCACTTCGTGCAGATCCGTGGTAGGGAGCGCTGGCCCTTTTACATAGTTCGCAAAGCAAAATCTCATGCTGTCCATCGCTCGCAAACTTTTCGGCACCGCCAATGATCGTCTCGTCCGTCGCATGAAGCCGACGATCGACAAAATCAATGCGATGGAGCCGGACCTCCAGTCCCTGTCCGACGACGCTCTCAAGGCCAAGACCCAGGAGTTCCGCGACCGCCTGGACCAGGGCGAAAAGCTTGATGCGCTGCTGCCGGAAGCGTTCGCGGTGGTCCGCGAAGGCGCCAAGCGCGCGCTGGGCCTGCGCCATTATGACGTTCAGATGATGGGGGGCATGGTCCTCAACCAGGGCTCGATCGCCGAGATGAAGACCGGTGAAGGTAAAACCCTGGTCGCGACCCTGGCCTGCTATCTCAACGCGCTGCCGGGCAAGGGCGTGCATGTCGTTACCGTGAACGACTACCTGGCCACCCGCGATGCCGAATGGATGGGCAAGGTCTACGCCCAGCTGGGCATGACGACCGGCGTGATCACCAACGGCCTGCCGAAGGAAGAGCGTCGCGCCGCCTATGCCTGCGACATCACCTACGGCACCAATAACGAGCTCGGCTTCGACTATCTGCGCGATAACATGGAGCATTCCACCAAGGACATGGTCCAGCGCGGTCACCATTACGCGATCGTGGATGAGGTCGACTCCATCCTGATCGACGAAGCGCGCACGCCGCTGATCATCTCGGGCCAGACCGAGGACAAGACCGAATTCTAT
>JAYZXG010000084.1:0-4094 GCA_036141435.1 Pseudomonadota bacterium
AGGCGGCGCCAGAGCGCCACCCGGACCGCCTGATTTTGCAACTAGCGAGCGATTTCCAGCATCACTTCATTGCGACGGAAGGGTGTTGGGACCCAAGGGGGATCATAACGTGCATAAACCGCCTCGCCGGTCACCTCGTAGCCCTGCGCGCTCAACCAGGCGCGCAGCTCCGTTTCATACGTCATGAAACGCGATTCCCGTGCGCCACCGCTGAAGCGGACGACCGCCATGCGGCGTGCTTGCTGCTCGCGGATCCGGACATTGGGATTGTTGGGCCGGGGCAAGGTATCCATCGTGTATTCAGCCGGCATGACGAATCCCACGCGCCAGGTATCGCCCGCGCGCCCCTGGACAACGGGCGTGGTCATGGCGATCTCTTCGGAGCGCTGCTGGACCACCGGGGTGGTCATGGCGATCTCACCGGATCCGCCCTGCGGCGCGGTATTATTGCCGAAAATGAAATCTGCGAGCGGGCGGAAGCCGGCATTGCCGGCGCGCGACATCTGTGTCGAGCCCACTTCAACCTCGGCCATCAGCATGGCGTCATAATCGCGAATCTCGAACGCCCCGGCGCGCAGAACGACGGTATGGACAGGTTCATCGGCAGCCATGGCGGCCGAGGACAGGCTGAAAAAAGCCAGGAATGCGAAAAGACGGGTCATGAGCAGCTCCGGGTTGCATGTCCCGTATACGCTGTGATGACCCGGCTGGATTAGAATCTAGTCGTAGGGAGAAACGGGCTGGTCAGACAGAACGTGCGGAAAATGCTCCGCGTCCATCTGATCACTGCGCAAGGTAAACGTCGCCCGTCGCACGATCTCGCTGTCTGGCCGATACGCGACCTCCTCCAGCTTGGCGTCCGGCGATATGGTCACCGCATCAAACTGCTCGTGGTCCCAATTTTCGTCCAGCCGTGACAACTGGCTCAGCAACACATCTCGACCGGCTGCATTGAAATGCACGAGCAACTCGCCCACTCCACCGTTTTCGCCCGGCTGAATCTCGATGGTGATGCGCGGCCTGCTCATGACCTACATCCGGAAGACGCCGAACTTGGTCTTCTCGATCGGTGCGTTCAGTGAAGCAGACAGGCTGAGGCCCAGCACCCGGCGGGTATCGCCCGGGGCGATAATGCCGTCATCCCACAGGCGGGCCGTGGAATAATAGGGATTGCCCTCGGCCTCATAGGCTTCTCGGATCGGTTCCTTGAAGCTCGCCTCTTCCTCGGCAGACCAGTCCTCGCCGCGATGCTCCATGGCGTCGCGCTTGACGGTGGCCAGGACGGACGCTGCCTGCTCGCCGCCCATCACGGAGATCCGAGCATTGGGCCACATGAACAGGAAACGCGGCGAATAGGCCCGGCCACACATGCCGTAATTGCCCGCGCCATAGGAGCCACCGATGATGACGGTGAATTTCGGCCCGGCATAGGTCGAGACCGCCGTGACCAGCTTGGCGCCGTCCTTGGCAATACCGCCGGCCTCGTATTTCGAACCGACCATGAAACCGGTGATATTCTGCAGGAAGACCAGCGGGATACCGCGCTGGGCACACAGCTCGATGAAGTGCGCCCCCTTCTGGGCGCTTTCCGAGAACAGGATGCCATTATTGGCGATAATGCCGATCGGCATGCCGTAGAGGCGCGCAAAACCGGTGACCAGCGTCTCGCCATAGAGTTTCTTGAACTCGTCGAATTCGGAATTGTCGACAATGCGGGCGATCACTTCGCGCACATCATAGGGCGCGCGGATATCGGCCGGGATTACTCCGCCCAGCTCGCTGGGATCATATTTCGGCTCGATGCTGGCCGTGACGTCCAGATCGACGTTTTTCACC
This sequence comes from Pseudomonadota bacterium, assembly GCA_036141435.1. GTDB lineage: Bacteria > Pseudomonadota > Alphaproteobacteria > Caulobacterales > Maricaulaceae > Maricaulis. The sequence continues at coordinate 1,837 of JAYZXG010000084.1, forward strand.
GTATTGAGATTGGCCACGATGCGACGCGCCATGTGCAGGGCGTGCTCGTCATTGGCGGCGTAATGGTCGGCCACGCCGGACGTGCGCGCATGCACGTCGGCACCGCCCAGATCCTCGGCCGAGATGATCTCGCCCGTGGCCGCCTTCACCAGCGGCGGGCCGCCCAGGAAGATGGTGCCCTGCTTGCGCACGATAATGGTCTCGTCGGACATGGCCGGCACATAGGCACCGCCAGCGGTACACGAGCCCATGACCACCGCGATCTGCGGAATACCCTGCGCGGACATGTTGGCCTGGTTGTAGAAGATCCGACCGAAATGCTCGCGGTCCGGGAAGACATCCGCCTGGTGCGGCAGGTTCGCGCCGCCACTATCGACCAGATAGACACAGGGCAGACGGTTCTGCATGGCGATTTCCTGCGCCCGCAAATGCTTCTTCACCGTCATCGGGTAATAGGCACCGCCCTTGATGGTCGGATCATTGCAGACGACCATGACTTCGCGGCCGGAGACACGTCCGATACCCGCGATCATGCCCGCACCGTGGACATTGCCCTCATACATGCCATTGGCCGCCAGGGCCCCGATCTCCATGAAGGCCGAACCCGGATCCAGCAGGCGCTCGACACGTTCACGCGGCAACAGCTTGCCGCGCGACAGATGTTTCTCGCGCGAGCGCTCCGATCCGCCCAGGGCGGCCTCGGCCGTCTTGCTCTGGAGCTCGCTGAGAAGCGCATCCATCGCGGCCTGGTTGGCGTTGAAGCTCTCGGAATTCGTATCGATCGCGGAAACAAGCTGGGTCATGGAAAACCTAGAAGTAGCGGGTGGTTGGGCGCTGCTTAACCCGCCCAATGAAGAAAATCCATCTCGCATGCATCCAAATGCGGTCGCGGGCGCATCACACTTGTGTTGACCGGGCGCCCCTCCCTCCCGTGCCAACAGCGTAAATAAAAAGTTTCGCGCCTCCCACACCCCAGCCGGGCGCGGATCAGACCGGCGCTTAGTCCCTGCAGGACAAGGCGCCGGTCACATTCTCCCCAGATCATTTGGAGGAAGGGCTTTGATTCATTATTCGTCGCATTACGATCGAAAGCCTGTCTAATCGAGAAAATTGCAAGAACCGTTTTAACGACTGATTCAGAGCTGACGCTCACGCTTTTCGTACAGGGGAACGCCCACAGGGGACTGGGCCAGTTGGGAGGTGTTTATGCGTAAGAGTATATCTCTGGCCACACTTGCCATTTTGGCAGTTTCGGCGTCGCCGGCGATGGCGCAATCGAGCGATTCGCTTGCCTGGCAGACCGGCCTGAGCATCGAGGAAAACGACGAGAATGTGCGCTGGCGCTTTGCCACGGAACAGATCGACCTGTCCGGCAATGCGCTGACGAACGATTTCGGTGAGACAGCGGAAATCTCTGCGCTGACCGGCGAGATCGAGATCCATCCCTTCGGCGATGAATTCTACCTCTCCGCGGGTGCGCGGCAGAGTTTCGAGACCGATGCGCCGGACTGGGCGCTGTCGGAAAGCGATTACCAGTACGACCTCATTCCCCTCTCCCAGCTCTCTGAAATCGAAGGCTCCAACCGCCTGGCGGAGGTGACGCGCTATTTCGGCGCGGGCGTGACGGTCCGCACCATCAATGCCTGGGATCTCACTCTGGAAGGCGGCGCCTATTTTGGTGATAATCGTGCCGACCAGATGCAGATGTACGATCCGGAAACGGGCGAGACGCAGGTCCTGCTCGACGATCTGGACAAGGTCGATCGCGAAGCCATCGGCGACACCCACGCCCGATCGGTCCGCCCGGTCGGACATTTCGTCCTGCGGCGACGGTTCTAGCTCGGCATCTCTCGTCAGGCGTGATAGCTATCCCTGTGACGAACGGGGAAGCACCAGCTGTGTTGTTTTTGATTTTACTGACAAGCCTGCTTCAACAAGACGCCTCCCTGACCGGCCCTGCCTTGAGGGGCACACATGAGTGCGAACGGTTCATTGAACGACCGGTATCCTTCACCAGCTCAGCAAACAATGATGTCTTTCGCGTCGAGAGCATCGGGCCAGATTGCACGAGGCTGGACCTGCTCGTCACGATCACCGACCCCAACGGGGTCCGTGTGCATTGGCGTTTGCTGCCACTGGAATTTATCGACATTTACAGTCCAGATCGGATTCAAACCCCTGAAAGCATTGACGCCTGGTTGATGCGTGTCGTGGGAACACAGCTGGATGCGACGTCTGAAACCGGCCAAGCCCTTCGC
>JAYZXG010000085.1:0-7893 GCA_036141435.1 Pseudomonadota bacterium
GGGCGCTGGCCAACCAGCCGCATGTCCTGCTGGCCGATGAGCCTACCGGCAATCTGGATCCGGCGACCTCGGAAAGCGTGTTCTCGGCCTTGCAGTCCGCGGTGAAGGACCGTGGTGCCGCAGCTTTGGTGGCCACCCACAATCACCAGCTGGCCGAACGCATGGACCGCGTGGTGTCGCTGGTTGAGGGACAGCTGGTTCCGTTCCAGCAGGCCTAGGACGGAACATATCTGGAACAAAAATTCGAATCACCTCTTGACGCTGCCTGTGTTCCGGGAATAGAACAAAAGCAGAACACGTCAACGGGAGAGCGTTATGCGCCGCATGATTCAAGATATGTCCGCTGCCACTGCCATTCTCGGCTTCGCCTGGATGATTACGATGTGGGGCTCTATTTTAGGCGCGTCCTGATCGGGCTAGTCTTCGGGGGAATCGCGCGCCGCAGTCCGGCGCTGGCCCCGTCACTCAGGAGACCCACATGGACACGAAGCTTCCCTTTGTGCATCTGCGCGTCCGGTCTCCCTATTCGCTCCTTGAGGGGGCGATCCGTATTCCCAAAATGGTCGATGCCTGCCAGGCCTATGGCATGCCGGCCATTGCGCTGACCGATACGAATAATCTCTTCGGTGCGCTGGAATTCTCCGAGAAAATGGCCGAGGCCGGGATCCAGCCCGTTGTGGGCATCACCCTCTCGGTCCGTGTCTCAGACCCGCATCCCGGTGAGCGCGCAGAACCGGATGGCACGCTGGCGCTCTACGCCCAGAATGCCGAGGGTTATCTCAACCTCATGGCGCTGACCTCTGCCGCCTTCCTCGATGTGGACGGGGCGGAAGAGCCGCAGGTCGCGCTGGGCAATGTGCTTGAACACAGTGCGGGGCTGATTGCGCTGACCGGTGGCCCCGACAGCGTGCTCAACCAGTATGTCGTTGCTGGCCGCCAGAGCGAGGCGTCAGACCTGCTGGCGCGCTACCAGGCCGCGTTTGGTGATCGCCTTTATGTCGAGTTGCAACGTCACGGCCGGGCAGAAGAACTCACCGCCGAGGACTGGTTGATTGACCAGGCCTATGCGCGCGATCTGCCGCTGGTGGCGACCAATGAGGCCTTTTTCCCGGACCAGGGCATGCACAGGGCCCATGACGCTCTGTTGTGCATTTCCGGCAGTACCTATGTCTCCGTGGAGGATCGCCGCAAGGTGACGGCGGACCATCATCTCGCCACGCCGGACGAGATGCGCGAGCGGTTCAAGGACCTGCCCGAGGCCCTGGAAAACACGCTGGAAGTGGCGCGGCGTTGTGCCTATCGCGTGCGCACCCATCCGCCCATCCTGCCCAGTTTCGAAACGGCCGAGGGCCGGGACGAGGCGGAGGAACTGGTCGCCCGCGCCCATGACGGTCTGACCGAGCGGATCGCCGCCGGGCAGGCCAATTCGCTGCCGGAGAGCGAATACCGCGAGCGCCTCGACTTCGAGCTCAACATCATCAAGCAGATGGGGTTCCCGGGCTATTTCCTGATCGTTTCGGACTTCATCCAGTGGTCCAAGGAAAACGACATCCCCGTGGGCCCCGGTCGTGGTTCCGGTGCGGGTTCGCTGGTGGCCTATGCCCTGACGATTACCGACCTGGACCCCTTGCGGTTCGGCCTTCTGTTCGAGCGTTTCCTCAATCCCGAACGCGTCTCCATGCCCGACTTCGATGTCGATTTCTGCCAGGAACGTCGCGGCGAGGTGATCCGCTATGTGCAGGACAAGTATGGTCATGACCGGGTCGCCCAGATCATCACCTTCGGTACGCTGCAGGCCCGCGCGGTGGTGCGCGATGTCGGCCGCGTGTTGCAATTGCCATTCGGCCTGGTCGACAAGCTCGCCAAGCTGATCCCGGCCAATCCCGCCAATCCGGTGACCCTGGCCCAGGCACTGGATATCGAGCCGCGGCTCAAGGAGATGCGAGCCGAGGACCAGGCGGTCGACAGCCTGCTGGAAGTCGCCCTGAAACTGGAAGGTTTCTACCGCAACGCCTCGACCCACGCCGCCGGCGTTGTCATCGGTGACCGCAAGCTGTCCGAACTCGTCCCGCTCTATCGCGATCCGCGTTCCGATATTCCTGCCACCCAGTTCAACATGAAATGGGTGGAGCCGGCGGGCCTTGTGAAATTCGACTTTCTCGGCCTGAAAACCCTGACCGTGATCGCGCGGGCGCTGGGCTATATCGCGTCGGCGGGCAAGGAGGTCCCCGACATCGAGGCGGTCAGCCTGGAAGACCGGCCCACCTACGAACTACTGGCGTCGGGCAATGCCATCGGCGTGTTCCAGCTCGAGAGCTCGGGCATGCGCGACACGCTGAAAAAGATGAAGCCGGATGCGATCGAGGACCTGATCGCGCTGATCTCGCTCTATCGCCCGGGCCCGATGAAAAACATCGACGTCTATGTCGACCGCAAGTTCGGTCGTGCGGAGGTGGATTGTCTCCATCCCGACCTGGAAGGCGTCTTGTCGGAAACCTATGGCGTCATCATCTACCAGGAACAGGTGATGCAGATCGCCCAGATCCTGTCGGGCTATTCGCTCGGTGAAGCCGACCTTCTGCGCCGTGCCATGGGCAAGAAGAAAAAGGAGGAGATGGACAAGCAGAAAGTCCGTTTTCTCGATGGTGCCGAGGAGAAGGGCGTGGATCGCGCCAAGTCCTCCTATATTTTCGAACTGGTGGCCGAGTTCGCCGGCTATGGCTTCAACAAGTCGCACGCTGCGGCCTATGCCGTCATTGCCTATCGCACGGCCTATCTGAAAGCCAATTATCCGGTCGAGCTGATGGCGGCGCTGATGTCCCTCGACGCCGCCAATACCGACAAGCTTGCCGCCTTCCACCAGGAAATCCGCCGCATGGGCATCACGGTCCGTCCGCCGGACGTCAACGCATCGAATGCCGATTTCTCGGTCGAGGAGGGCTGTGTCCGCTTTGCCCTGGGTGCGATCCGCAATGTCGGTTTTGCCGCGATGGAGCACATTGTGGCCGAGCGTGAGGCAAAGGGCCCGTTTAAAGACCTGTATGACTTTGCCGAGCGCATTGACCCTCGCCAGGTCAATCGGCGCACGTTTGAAAACCTCGCGCGGGCAGGGGCCTTCGACACAATGGAGCCGGACCGCGCCAAGGTGATCGCATCCGCCGAGACCCTCCTGTCCATGGCCCAGCATGCGGCCGAGCAGCGCGAAAGCGCCCAGGCCAGCCTGTTTGGTGGCGGGGGCGATGAGGTCGAGCTGCAGCGTCCCAACCTGCCGGAGCCCGAACCTTTCACGGCCCAGCAGCGCCTCGACGAAGAATTGTCGGCGATCGGGTTTTACCTCTCCGGCCACCCGCTGGATGACCTGACCGAACAGCTGGCCGGGCGCGGCGTGGTGATGTTTGCCGAAAGCACCGGCCGCGTGCTCGAAGGGGCCACAGCCCTGCGCTTGAGCGGCGTGGTTCGTCGCCGCCAGGAGCGTGTCTCCAACAAGTCGGGCGAACGTTTTGCCTGGGTCACCCTGTCTGATCCGACCGGCGAATTCGAAGTCTTCGTGGCACCGGAACTGCTGCGCACCTCGCGTGATCAGCTGGAAAGCGGCACGGCGGTTCTGGTCAATTGCCGGGTGGATAATCGCGATGAACAGATCAGCTTCTTCGCCGACCGGCTGGAAGTGCTCGATACCCGCATGGCGGCGCACAGTCTGAAAATCCGTCTTGATGACCCCGCTGCACTGGCCGGGATCAAGGCGCGGCTCGAGCGGGCGAATTCTCGCTCGGATGCGCAGCTGGACGCGGCAATCGACCTCTACGTACCGCTGCGCGATGGCGGGGAAGCCGAGATCCGTTTGCCGGGACGCCATTGCGCCGATGCTTCGGTCCAGGCGGCTCTGCGCGCGGTGAGGGGTGTCGCCAGCATCGATGCAGAACTGGCGTGACAGGCCGGCAGGATCAACAAATTGATGGCCGGGTGGCCAACGCTCGCGCGAGCTGTGGTCCGCCCCTGTATAATTGATAGCAGAAAAGCCGGATAAGCCTGCTTGCATTACTCAAAAGAGGTGCCTATAAGCCGCCTCATTACGCACACGGAGCTCCGGCGGGCGCGTTGCCTGCCGCTCCGGTGTCGTTTGTCCAGGCAAGCGACTCCGCTCCGTGGAGGCCAACCGGAAAAGGATACATCGATGGCTCTCCCTGAATTCAGCATGCGCCAGCTGCTCGAAGCTGGTTGTCACTTCGGCCACCAGACCCACCGCTGGAACCCGAAGATGAAAGACTACATCTTCGGCGATCGCGCCAACATTCACATTATTGACCTGTCCCAGACCGTGCCGCTGCTGCACCAGGCCCTGGTCAAGGTCCGCGACACCGCTGCCAAGGGCGGCCGTGTTCTCTTCGTCGGCACCAAGCGCCAGGCATCCGATCCGGTTGCCGCGGCGGCGTCACGCTGTGCGCAGTACTACATGAACCAGCGCTGGCTCGGTGGTACGCTGACCAACTGGGCCACGATCTCCAACTCCATCGCGCGCCTGCGTGAGCTGGAAGCCATGTTCGACAGCGAAGGCGGCGTTGACGGCCTGACCAAGAAAGAACAGCTGATGCTCACCCGTGAGCGCGAGAAGCTGGAACGCTCCCTGGGCGGTATCAAGGACATGGGCGGTACGCCGGACCTGATGTTCGTGATCGACACCAACAAGGAAGCGATTGCCATCCAGGAAGCCAAGAAGCTGGGCATCCCGGTTGTTGCGATCGTCGACACCAATTGTGACCCGGACCCGATCGACATGCCGATCCCGGGCAATGATGACGCATCCCGCGCGATCTCGCTGTATTGCGACCTGATCGCCGACGCTGTTCTGGACGGTATGGCGGACAGCCAGCTGGCCATGGGCGTTGATCTGGGTGAAGCAGAAGCTCCGGTTGAAGCCATGCTGGCTGCCGAAGAGGCTCCGGCGGAAGAGGCGGCTCCGGCTGCTGAAGCCACCGAAGAGGCTGCTGCTCCGGAAGCGTCCTCTGAATCTGACAAGACCGAAGCATAAGCTTCGATAGCAACTCTATTTATTCCAGGAGAATCCGATGGCCGCGATTACTGCTGCTCTCGTGAAGGAACTTCGCGAAAAAACCGGCGTTGGCATGATGGACTGCAAAAAGGCGCTCAACGAGACGGACGGCGATTTCGAAGCCGCTGTTGACTGGCTGCGCAAGAAGGGGCTGTCCAAGGCTGCCAAGAAGGCTGACCGCGTTGCTGCGGAAGGTCTGGTTGCCGTGGCGACCGATGGCGCCAATGGCGCTGTTGTAGAGGTCAACTCTGAAACCGACTTCGTTGCGCGCAACGAAAAATTCCAGGCGGCTGTTGCCGAGATTGCCAAGCTGGCCCTGACCACCGAGGGTACGGTTGAAGCGCTCAACGCTGCGACCCTGCCGTCCGGTGAAACGGTTGAAGCGACCCTGACCAACCTGATCGCCACGATCGGCGAGAACATGTCCCTGCGCCGCGTCTTCAAGCTGGACGCCGGCACGGGTGTTGTGTCCTCCTACGTGCACAATGCTGCTGCTGACGGCATGGGCGCGCTGGGCGTGATCGTTGCGCTCAAGTCTGACGGTGACGCCGGACAGCTGGCCGAGCTGGGCCGCAAGATCGCCATGCACGTTGCTGCGGGTTCCCCGGCGGTTGCCGTTGCCGTTGACACCGATGGTGTCGACAGCGCGATCGCTGACAAGGAACGCGAAGTGTTTGCTGACCAGGCGCGCCAGTCCGGCAAGCCGGAGCAGATCGTCGAGAAAATGGTCGAAGGCCGCATGCGCAAGTTCTACGAAGAAGTTGTGCTGCTCAAGCAGTCCTTCGACATGGACCCGGACAACACGATCGAACAGGTCCTGGCCAACGCGTCCAAAGAGCTGGGCACGCCGGTTGAGATCGTTGGCTTCCAGCGCGTCGCCCTGGGCGAAGGCGTTGAGAAGAAAGAAGAAGACTTCGCCGCTGAAGTTGCTGCTGCAACTGGCCAGGCCTAAGTCAAAACCAGCGCGCGCCGGAGCTTTTCAGCTCCGGCGCTTTCTGTATGCTGCCAGACCGTGACCGACTCAGCTTCCTCCACGCCATCAGGCGCCAGCAATCCGCCGCGTTTCCGGCGGGTTCTTCTTAAGGTTTCCGGTGAAGCCCTCATGGGCTCCCAACAATTTGGTATCGACCTGGAAACCGCCAATCGTATCGCCCAAGAAGTCAAACAGGCCGTTGAAGGCGGCACGGAGATGTGCCTCGTCATTGGCGGTGGCAATATCTTCCGTGGACTGTCCGGCGCCGCCAAGGGCATGGACCGCACCGCTGCCGACTATATGGGCATGCTGGCAACGGTCATGAACGCCCTCGCTATGCAGACCGCCCTTGAGAGCATTGGTGTGCAGACGCGTGTGCAGTCGGCAATCCCGATGACCACGGTGTGCGAACCCTATATCCGTCGCCGCGCCACGCGGCACATGGAAAAGGGTCGCGTCGTGATTTTCGCGGCCGGTACCGGCAACCCGTTTTTCACCACCGACACTGCCGCTGCCTTGCGCGCCGCCGAAATGGGCTGTGATGCGCTGTTCAAGGGCACTCAGGTTGATGGTGTCTATACCGATGATCCGCGGACCAATTCGGACGCGGAACGTTATGATCAACTCGATTACCTCGATGTCCTGACCCGCGACCTGCGCGTTATGGATGCCTCGGCCGTGACGCTGATGCGCGAAAACCGCATCCCGATCGTGGTCTTCAGCATTCATGAACAGGGCGGCCTGGCCAAGGTTCTGGCCGGAGAGGGTGTGTGTACGGTGATCGGCAAGGTGCGTTCGCAAGAAACCGCCTGACCGCAACAGAATAAGGGGAGAGACCCATGAGCGATTATGATGAGGACGATCTGAAACGCCGCATGGACGGCGCGATCGAGTCCCTGCGCAAGGAATTTGCCGGTCTGAGAACGGGCCGCGCCAGCGCCAATCTGCTCGACCCGATCAAGGTGGAAGCCTATGGCACGCCGACCCCGATCAACCAGGTCGGGACGGTATCCGTACCAGAGCCCCGCATGATCTCGGTCCAGATCTGGGACAAGGAGATGGTTGGCGCAGTGGACAAGGCGATCCGCAATTCACAGCTGGGCCTGAACCCGGTTGTTGAAGGCCAGCTTCTGCGGATTCCGATCCCGCCGCTCAACGAGGAACGCCGTGCCGAGCTCGCCAAACTGGCGGGCAGCTATGCGGAAAATGCCCGCGTGGCCGTGCGCAATGTCCGTCGCGACGGAATGGATGGTCTGAAAAAGCTTGAAAAGGACGGCACGCTGTCCGAGGACGAGCACAAGTCTTTTGCCGAGGACGTGCAAAAGCTGACGGATGACGCGATCAAGAAGATCGACGAAAACCTGAAGACCAAACAAGAAGAAATCATGCAGGTCTGACGACCTGAGCGAGGCGACATTCCTATGAGCGAGACCGCATCGGACAAGACGAGCGTTCCGCAGCATGTCGCCATCATCATGGATGGGAATGGCCGCTGGGCGCAGCAACGTGGCCGTCCGCGTACGTTTGGACATTCCAAAGGTGTGGAAGCCGTTCGTCGCGTGGTGGAAGCCGCCGGTGAGCGCGGCGTGCGCACCCTGACGCTGTTCAGCTTTTCCACCGAGAACTGGAGCCGCCCGGCCGATGAGGTCGGCGCCTTGTTCGAGCTGATGAAGCGCTATGTGGCGGCGGACCTGCAAACGCTCAAGAAAAAGGGCGTCCGCATTCGCATCATGGGGCGCCGGGACGATTTGACGCCGGACGTCGCTGAAACGGTCCTCAAGGCCGAGGCCGACACGGCTCACAATACCGAGTTCAACCTCAATATCGCGTTCAACTATGGCGGCCGTGACGAAATTCTGCGCGCCGCGCA
>JAYZXG010000086.1:0-2522 GCA_036141435.1 Pseudomonadota bacterium
GTGTGTGCAGCTGGCCTGGATATTGATGGCCCGCAGATCAAAAGAAAACGGCGCCCGCTAGGGGCGCCGTTTCTTGTTCGATCCGATCGCGGGATCAGGCCTTTTCAGCCTTGTCCTTGGACTTCTTGTTGCGCGGCAACAGGCGATCGCCAGGCGTAATGTGGAAGTCGAGGCGTTCCGGGTCGGCTTCATCCACCTTGACCTTGACCAGTCCGCCCTTCTTGAGCTCGCCGAACAGGATCTGGTCTGCCAGGGGCTTCTTGATGTGCTCCTGGATGACACGTCCCAGCGGGCGCGCACCATAGCGGCTGTCATACCCGCGCTCGGCAATCCACGCCGTGGCATCCGGCGTCAGCTCGAAAGTCACACCGCGATCGATCAGCTGGGCTTCCAGCTGCAGGACGAATTTCTCGACCACGCGGGAGATATGCTCCGGGCTGAGTGGTGCAAACGGGATAATCGCGTCCAGACGGTTGCGGAATTCCGGTGTAAACAGGCGTTCGACAGCCTGGTCGGCCTCGTCCAGCTTCTTGCCCCGGCCAAAACCGATCGCCTCCTTCTGGGCGTCCGCAGCACCGGCATTGGTGGTCATCACGACGATGACATTGCGGAAGTCGACCTTCTTGCCATTACTGTCCGTCAGCGTGCCATTGTCCATGACCTGCAGAAGAATGTTGAACAGGTCCGGATGTGCCTTCTCGATTTCATCGAGCAGCAGCACACAGTGCGGGTGCTGATCGATGGCATCGGTCAGCAGGCCACCCTGGTCAAATCCGACATAGCCCGGAGGCGCACCGATCAGCCGCGAGACGGCATGACGCTCCATGTATTCGGACATATCAAAGCGCTGCAGCTGAACGCCCATGATATCGGCAAGCTGCTTGGTCACCTCGGTCTTGCCCACGCCCGTCGGGCCGGAGAAGAGGTAGGAACCGATCGGCTTGTTCGGCTCACGCAGACCGGCACGGGACAGCTTGATCGCCGTCGACAGTTTGGCAATCGCCTCGTCCTGACCGAACACTACGCGCTTGAGATCCGTATCCAGCTGTTTCAGCTGGGTCTCGTCATCCTTGGAAACCGACTTCGGAGGAATGCGGGCCATCGTCGCGACAACAGCTTCGACATCCTTGACGCCAATGGTCTTCTTGCGCTTGGAGGCCGGCATGAGACGCATCTGGGCGCCCGCCTCGTCGATCACGTCGATCGCCTTGTCCGGCAGTTTGCGATCACCCATGTAGCGCGCCGACAGTTCGACAGCGGACTTCAGCGCGTCATTGGTGAAGCGCACATCGTGGAAATCCTCGAAATAGGACTTCAGACCCTGCAAGATCTTGATCGCGTCCGGAACGGATGGCTCGACCACGTCGATTTTCTGGAAACGACGGGCCAGGGCACGATCCTTCTCGAAGTGCTGGCGATATTCCTTGTAGGTCGTGGACCCCATGCAGCGCAGTTCGCCTGACTGCAGGGCCGGCTTCAGCAGGTTGGACGCATCCATGGCACCGCCGGAGGTCGCACCGGCCCCGATGACCGTATGGATCTCGTCGATGAACAGGACCGCATTGTCCTTTTGCTCCAGCTCCTTGACGACCTGTTTGACGCGCTCCTCGAAATCACCGCGATAGCGCGTTCCCGCGAGCAGCGACCCCATATCGAGCGAATAGATCGTGGCCGTGGCCAGGACTTCGGGAACCTCGTTCTCGACGATCTTGCGCGCAATGCCTTCCGCGATGGCAGTCTTGCCGACACCGGGATCGCCAACGAGCAGCGGGTTGTTCTTGCGTCGGCGGCACAGCACCTGGATGCAGCGCTCAACCTCGCTGTCGCGACCGATCAGCGGATCAACCCCGCCGGCCTTCGCCTTCTCGTTCAGATTGACGGTGTAGGCGGTCAGCGCATCACCGTCCTTCTGCTTTTCTTCCGGCTCTTCCGTACCGCGCACGGCGCGCGGTTCCGCTGCGCTCGCCTTGCGGCCAATGCCATGAGAGATGAAGTTGACCGCGTCGTAGCGCGTCATGTCGCGCTCGGCGAGGAAATAGGCCGCGTGGCTTTCCCGTTCAGCGAACAGGGCCACCAGGACATTCGCCCCGGTCACTTCCTCGCGCCCGGCATTCTGGACATGGATCACGGCACGCTGGATCACACGCTGGAAGCCTGCTGTTGGCTTCGCGTCTTCCTCATCGTCCACCACGAGCTCACCGAGCTCGCTGTCAATGTATTCCACCAGCGTTGCGCGGAGCTCATCGAGATCCACGTCACACGCTTTCATCACGGAGCTTGCGTCCTGGTCGTCCACGAGGGCGAGAAGGAGGTGTTCCAGCGTCGCAAATTCATGCCCACGCTCATTGGCGTAACCCAAAGCGCGGTGCAGGGAGTCTTCCAAGTCAGTAGAGAAAGATGGCACCACTCTATTCCTTTTCCATCGTGCACTGGAGCGGGTGCTGACCGCGCCGTGCAGCGTCCATAACCTGAGCTACCTTGGTCTCGGCAACTTCGTACGTGTACACACCGCACATACCGAC
>JAYZXG010000087.1:0-3828 GCA_036141435.1 Pseudomonadota bacterium
GGTTGAGGGTTTCCTGCGCGGGGCGGGGCTGGACAGCCTGGACGCCTGCGAACAGCGGGAAGACAAGAAGGGCGCGTTCTGGGTCGCCCTGATCGACAAGCCGGGCCGCCAGACGACGGATGTGCTGGCCGATGCCATTCCGGCCATCCTGTCCAACTTCCACTGGCCGAAATCCATGAAGATCGGTGAGGGCGAAAAGGCCCAGCGCTGGGTGCGCCCGATCCAGCGGATCCTGTGCGTGTTTGATGGCGCGGTCGTGCCGGTCAAGGTGTTCGGCCTGGAAGCGGGCAATGAGACAGAAGGCCATCGTGTTGCCGGTCGTGGGCCTTTCAAAGTCACGGGCTGGGACGACTACAAGGCCCAGCTGGAAGGCGCGGGCCATGTCACCATTGATGCGGACGAGCGCAAGCGCCTGATCATGGATGGCGCGACGAAGGCTTGCGACGATGCCGGTCTGGAACTGGTCGAGGACCAGGGGCTCTTGAACGAGGTGTGCGGACTGGTGGAATGGCCGGTGCCGGTGCTGGGCGAGATGGATCCGGATTTCCTGGACCTGCCGCCGGAAGTCATCACCCTGACCATGAAGACGCACCAGAAATATTTCGCGGTGCGCGATCCGAAGACAAACAAGCTGTCGGCGCATTTCGTGACGGTGGCCAACCAGCAGGCCCCCGATGGCGGCAAGGCCATTGCCGCGGGTAATTCCCGCGTGCTGTCCGCGCGCCTGTCCGATGCCCGTCACTTCTGGGACAATGACCGCAAGACGCCGCTCTCCGAGATGGCGGATCAGCTCTCCAAGATCACCTTCCATGAAAAACTGGGCACGGTGGCGGACAAGGTCGACCGCGTCGCCGCGCTGGCCCGCGAACTGGCCCCGGTTGTGGGTGCCGATGCGGATCTGGCCGAGAAGGCCGCGCGCCTGGCCAAGGCGGATCTCGTTTCCGAGATGGTCTATGAATTCCCGGAGCTCCAGGGCGCGATGGGCCGCTATTACGCCCTGGAACAGGGCGAAGACGCCGCCGTCGCCGACGCCATCAAGGCCCACTACAAGCCGCAGGGCCCGTCTGACGAAGTCCCGGTCGAGCCGGTTTCCGCGGCCGTAGCACTCGCCGACAAGCTGGACACGCTCGCTAGTTTTTGGGTGATTGACGAAAAGCCGACGGGTTCAAAGGACCCGTTCGCCCTGCGCCGTGCTGCGCTGGGTGTGATCAAGATCTGCCTCGAGGGAGGTTTCCGGCTTCCGCTCGTCTCGCGAGACGGAAACTACCAGCTGCAGATGGCATGTGGGCGAGCTGTTTTCGACGCAATGTGTGTTGCTGCGCGAAATGCGAACCGAGCTCTCTTCGACGAGCTTGCCAAGTCTGGAGGTGGCCTCGAGTGGGAACACGCGAAGCGATACGAAGGATTTGCTGACGCCGGCAGCGAGGACATCGTGGCTGTCCCTCATCAGTGTTTCGGCAATGACAGTGCACCTTACGACCTCCTCGCATTCTTCGCAGACCGCCTGAAAGTCCACCTGCGCGACGAGGGCATTCGCCATGATGTCATCGACGCCGTCTTTGCGCTCGGCGATGACGACCTCGTCCGTGTGACCGCACGGTCGCGGGCGCTGCAAGGCTTCCTCGATACCGAGGATGGCACCGCATTGCTGGCCGGGTTCAAGCGGGCGTCGAATATTCTCAACAAGACCGAGGACATGCCGGAAGGCCATCATGATGCCGATGCCGCTGTCGAGGATGCCGAAAAGGCGTTGATGGCCGCGCTGGCCGATGCCGGCCCGAAAGCCAAGGCTGCGCTCGAGGCTGAAGACTTCACGGCCGCGATGGCGGCCCTGGCCATGTTGCGGGCGCCGATTGATGCCTTCTTTGACACGGTCACTGTAAATGCCGATGACGCAGGCCTGCGTCGCAACCGACTTCTACTTCTTTCCGATATCCGCGAGGCGATCTCTTCCGTCGCCGATTTCAGCCGGATTGAGGGTTAGCTGGGGACAAAAGCAAATGAACGCTGACACGAAATGGGTCTACGCCTTTGGCGGTGGCAATTCCGAAGGTGAAGCCGGCATGCGCGAGCTGCTCGGCGGCAAGGGTGCCAACCTCGCCGAGATGGCCAAGCTGGGCCTGCCGGTCCCGCCGGGTTTCACCATCACCACCGGTGTGTGTACCGCGTTCTATGAAAATGACCGCCAGTATCCCGGCGAGCTGAACGGCCAGGTCGAGGCTGCGCTGGCGCAGCTGGAAGCGGCCGTCGACAAGAAATTCGGTGACCCGGCCAATCCGCTGCTGGTCTCGGTCCGCTCCGGTGCCCGCGCCTCCATGCCGGGCATGATGGATACGGTGCTCAATCTGGGCCTCAATGACGAAACCGCGGAAGGGCTGGCCCAGCTCTCCGGTGATCGTCGTTTTGCCTATGACAGCTATCGCCGTTTCATCCAGATGTATTCCGACGTCGTCATGGGCGTGGATCACGGCATTTTCGAAGACATCCTGGAGAGCTTCAAGGAAGAGAATGACTACTCCCTGGATACCGAGCTGACGGCGGAAGACTGGGAAACCATTGTTCGCGAATACAAGCAGGCTGCGGCCAGCGCGCTGGGCCGCGACTTCCCGTCCGACCCGCGCGAACAGCTGTGGGGCGCCATTGGCGCTGTTTTCGGCTCGTGGATGACCGATCGCGCCAAGACCTATCGCAAGCTGCACGATATCCCGGCCAGCTGGGGCACCGCCGTCAATGTCCAGGCCATGGTGTTTGGCAATATGGGCGAGACGTCCGCGACGGGCGTGGCCTTCACCCGTGACCCGTCTACCGGCGACACCGGCTATTACGGCGAATTCCTGATCAACGCCCAGGGCGAGGACGTCGTCGCCGGCATCCGTACGCCGCAATGCCTGACCGAGGCGATGCGCGAGAAGATGGGAGATCCGTCACCGTCGATGGAACAGGCCCTGCCGGAGAGTTATGCCGAGCTGGCCGCGGTGTTCGACAAGCTCGAGCGCCATTATCGCGACATGCAGGATATCGAGTTCACGGTCGAACGCGGTCGTCTGTGGATGCTGCAGACCCGTAACGGCAAGCGCACCGCCAAGGCCGCGCTGAAAATCGCTGTCGACATGGCCAGCGAAGGCCTGATCTCCGAGACCGATGCGGTGATGCGGGTGGACCCGGCCCAGCTGGACCAGTTGCTGCACCCGACACTCGATCCGGAAGCCACGCGTGACGTGCTGACCGCCGGTCTGCCGGCTTCGCCGGGCGCAGCGTGCGGTGCTGTCGTGTTCGACAGTGACGAGGCAGAAGCGCGCGCCAAGGACGGTGAGAAAGTCATCCTCGTGCGTATCGAGACCTCGCCGGAAGACATTCATGGCATGCATGCCGCTGAAGGCATTGTCACCGCGCGCGGCGGCATGACCTCGCACGCCGCTGTGGTGGCGCGCGGCATGGGCCGCCCGTGTGTTTCCGGCGCCGGCCAGATCAAGATCGATTATGCCACCAAGCAGTTCACGGTAGGACGCCGCACCATCACCGATGGCGAGATCATCACCATTGATGGCGCCTCCGGCCAGGTCCTGTTTGGCGAAGCCAAGATGATCAAGCCGGAACTGACCGGTGATTTTGCCAAGCTGATGAGCTGGGCCGATGCGTCGCGCCGCATGAAGGTCCGCACCAATGCGGAAACCCCGGCCGATTGCGAGACGGCCGTCGAGTTCGGCGCCGAGGGCATCGGCCTTTGCCGGACTGAGCACATGTTCTTTGATGCCGACCGCATCGCGGCGGTGCGCGAGATGATCCTTTCCGATGGCCAGGACGGCCGCGTGACGGCGCTGGACAAGA
>JAYZXG010000088.1:0-3258 GCA_036141435.1 Pseudomonadota bacterium
CCGGGTCAGCGAGGAGGTCTGGGGCGATATGCGCGGCGGGCTGATGCTGGCCACCAATCGCGCCCTGCGCGACGGCCAGGCCAGCGGGTTCGAATTCATCCGCATCCAGTCCTTCGACCAGACCCATTATTGCGCCCAGCCCGGCGGTCGCGAAGCTGTCTGTTTCGGACTTGCCGAGCAGGGCGAGCGAAGCGCCACATTTACCAACGCCGAGCACGATTTCCCCCAGCGCATCAGCTATGCCCGCGAAGGAAACACGCTGACCGCGACCCTCTCGGATATCGCGGGCCATGACCCCATCAGCTGGAGCTGGACGCTAAGCGAATGAGCGGATGCGACACCCCGTCAGTTGCCGTACGCAAAAGAGCGCAGTAAGTCGTCCTGATGCTGTCCTATTTTTCCAATCCCCAGCGATTTGACGCCCTGGCGAAATGGGCCATCCCGGTGTGCGGGGTCGGCGCTGCGCTGCTTTTCGTCATCGGGATCTATTACGCATTCTTCGCCTCCCCGCCGGACTATCAACAGGGCGAGACGATCCGCATCATGTATGTGCATGTGCCTGCGGCCTACATGGCCTCGGCGCTTTATGCCGGCATGGCGGGCGCGAGTTTCATTTTCTTTGTCTGGCGCCATTCGCTGGCCGACGCCGCGGCCGAGGTCATGGCTCCGATCGGCGCCGTCTTCACCCTGCTGGCCCTGATCACCGGAGCCGTCTGGGGACAGCCCATGTGGGGCACCTGGTGGGACTGGGATGCCCGCATGACCTCTGTGCTGGTGATGTTCCTGGTCTATCTGGGCTATATCGCGCTGCGGTCTGCCATCGAGGACCGGGCCCTGGCCGCGCGCATGTCTGCCATCCTGGCCATGGCCGGCGTGATCAATCTGGTCATCGTGAAATTCTCGGTCGAATGGTGGTCCAGCCTGCACCAGCCGGCATCGATCATCCGCGCCGATGGACCCAGCATTGATGGCAGCCAGCTGGTGCCGCTCTTCCTGATGATGGGCGCCTACACACTGCTGGCGGCCTGGCTGGTCTTCTACCGCCTGCGCTCACGCACGCGCCTGCAGCGCATCCGGGCGATTGTCAGCCGCCGCGAGCGGGAGGAGGACGCATGAGCGAGTTTTTCGCCATGGGCGGGTATGCGACTTACGTCTGGAGCGCCTGGGGGGCGTCTGCCCTTGCCATTGTCGCGTTAATCGTCTTCGCTCTTCTGGAACGTGCAGGGGCCGATGCCCGCCTGCGCGAGCTGGAAGGGGATGAAGGGCCATGCGAGTAATCCAGATCCTGGCGGCGATCGTGCTGGTCGCCCTCGCCGGTGCAGTGGGATGGCACCAATACAAGCTGGCCAATCCGACCACCGAACCGCTCGTCGTGTTTGCGGCTGAACCGCTCGACGGAGAGCCCGGCTTCGACATGGCCAGCCTGCGCGGCGCATCCCTGCTCAACCTGTTCGCCACGGCCTGCATCGAATGTCGCAATGAAATGCCGGTCCTGCAGGCCCTGCAGGCCGAAGGTGTGACGATCTATGGCGTCGCCATCGACAGCACGCCGGAGGAAATCCTCGCATTCCTCGACGAGACCGGCAATCCCTATGCGGGCTTGATGCGGGCAGACCGCAGCACGTTTTCCGCGGCCTATGGCGAGGTCGCGCTGCCCTATACGCTGGTGCTGTCCAATGAGGGTGAGGTGCTCACCCGGATCGAGGGGCCGGTCACGGTGAACATCCTGCGCAACCAGATCTATCCGCTGCTGGACCGCTAGGCCAACAGGGCGCGCTAGCCGGACTCGGCCGCCTCCTGTTTGCGGGCCTTCTTCTCGGCCTTCCGGGCCTTCTTCGCCTTCAGCTTCGCCTTTTCCTTGGCCTTGGCTTTTTCCTTGGCCTTCTTCTTGGCCTTCTTCTTTTTCTCTTTTTCCTTCTTGCGAAGCTTTTCGGCCTCTTCCTCACCCTTTTCGAGCGTCAGCGCGATGCGTCGCAGGGTTTCCAGGAAACTCGCCCGCTTGTTCTTGGGCAGGGCCGAGAGGATCGCCGCATCGGCCTCCATCGCCCCCAGCGTCGCCACTTCCAGCAGTGTGCGGCCCTGGGTCGACAGGTGGATGGCATTCGCCCGCGCATCACCCGCGAGCTTTTCTCGCTCCAGCATGCCGTTACGCACCATGCGGGCAACCAGCTCCGCCAGTGTTGACCGGTCAATGCCGGTCGCCTTGACCAGCTCTGTCTGGGTCAGGCCCTCGCGCTGGGCCGTGGCGTGCAGAACCGCGAACTGACGCTGGGTCAGCTTGGCGCCGGCCATGACCTTGGTGAAGCGCTCCGCGGCGAATTGTTGCGCGCGGTGAAGCAGATGGCCCGGCGATTCCGCCAGGTTGAAGTCCTTTGGATCAGGCTGTGAACTCGGCATGTCCCACTCCACTTCGTCCCATCGGGCTTATAGAGCGGGAATATAACGCAAAAATGACAATCATCCGAACACGGATTGTTGCCCTAGGCGTCTTTTTTCTCGTCCGCGTCCGCTTCGGCATCCTCGGCCGCCATGGCCTGATACTTCATCAGCAAGGGCATCTGGGCGAGCATGAAGCCCATTCCCAGGAACAGGATGGCCAGCTTGGAATTGGCCCAGAAGGACTCGGTGATGGTGAAGTCCGCAAACCAGCGTGCGCTTTCGGACACCGTGCCGTCGCCAATATGGCGCCACAGGAATTCGTTGAGCAGGGCCAGGAACTGGAACCAGATCGCCCAGCGAACGGAGAACACGGTCCAGGCCTCGTCCGGCAGGGTGAAGAGGTGCTGGAAGAAGATCTTCCAGACATTCATCCGCAAGGCCATCGACACCAGGATAAGCCAGGACAGGAAGAGATTGATGATGGTCGGCTTCACATAGATGAAGATCGGATCCTGCAGCCAGATCCCCATGGCGCCAAAGCCCAGCACAATCACCGTGGTCATCACCAGCATGGGCGGAACGCGTTTCTCGATCCGCATGGAGGCCAGCATCGCGATGGTCGCAGCCAGCATGTAGGCGCCGGTGCCGATATAGATCGCCTCATCCGCGAACCACATGCGTGACAGATTATAGACGACAATCCAGACGCCGATCGGGCCGGCATCAATCAGCAGGCGGGCATTGGACGGCGAGGAAGCGGTTTTTTCGGTCACGGGCAGAACTCCGGCTGGGCGCATCTAAGCGATATGGCTGCACACCCCACAAGATCAAGCAGAAAGAGCGGCGGGGGGGGGGGGGCCCCCCCCCCGCGCGAGCCGC
>JAYZXG010000089.1:0-6059 GCA_036141435.1 Pseudomonadota bacterium
GGTTTTGCGAAGCGCATCCGGTCCTTCGCGTGCGGCACCAAGGCGCCCTCGGCGATCATCTTGTCCTTCAACCCGCCATAGCTCTGCTGGACATACCCGGTCCCGATCAGGGCCTCGGACCCTTCCAGCACCACGAACTCACCGTCCTCTTCGACGGCGGTCGCCTGGACGCCGCTCTTGTGGCGGATTTCGAAATGGACCTCTTCGGCGGTCCTATCATCAGCCGGTTTCGCGACCTGCGTCACGGCGCGCGGCTGAGGTTTCAGCATGTCGAGCCCAATCACTGGCAGGATGATCCGAAGGTTCGCGAGAAATTGCTCCATGTTCGCGACATCCGCTTCGGGCAGGCGGCGGCGGTCGGTGTCGGGTTGGGTCCCGTTGTCCAGCGTCACCCGGCCTGCCTGCGTGGTAACACGGATAAGCCGGGCCTCGAGGTATTCGGCGTGCCCCTTCGACAGGTCGTCGTCGCTGGTGGTGACGGTGATCGCGGTTTCCCAGAAATCGCGCTTCTTCGCGCTCTGTTCGATCCGTTCCGCTACGGAGTT
Source organism: Pseudomonadota bacterium (assembly GCA_036141435.1). GTDB lineage: Bacteria > Pseudomonadota > Alphaproteobacteria > Caulobacterales > Maricaulaceae > Maricaulis. The sequence continues at coordinate 546 of JAYZXG010000089.1, forward strand.
CCCCGACCCGATATAGACTCGGGTTACGCCGGGCTTGTCGGGGTCCGGGCCGGACAGGATGTAAACCCCGGTCCGGTCCACCTCGGACCGGGCTGTCAGATCGCCGAAAGCTGAGGCGCCGCTGACAAACAAGAGACCCGTCCAGCCGTGGATCGTCGCCTTGCGCAAGCCCGTGGGTTTCCCGTCGACCAGGAAAAGCTGGATAGTCCGGCCAAAGGTTTCGCCGGTGGTCATGCGGGCACCTCTTTCACAAGTCTTGCCAGCTTCATTTGGGCAGAAACCGGCATCCTCATACCTTCCATACCGCTCTTGCGCGCCAATCCGCCGGAAAGCCCATGCTAGCAGGATCGGCCAACGGACAACCGTCGATCAGTGCAACAAGGCGCTGTTTCCACTCATTGTCTGGTGCGATCAGGGCCAAAAGGTAATCGAGCATCACCAGTGTGTTGTGCAGGTAGCGCGGATCGGCATCCCGCATGGCGACGGGCAGCTTGGCGGGGTATTTCGGAACTGTCATCTTCACCGTGAAGCGCTTGTTCCACAGCCTTCCATGGTGGGCGCAGATGTTACGGACATGGCTGATATGATGGGCGAAAGACGTGACGACCTTTTCGTCCAGCGCGAAGGGGGCTGCGATAGCGTTTCTATCGCCGCGCAGTTTCAGGTCACTGTAGAATTTCGACAGCAAACCGAATGACATGACCTCTGCCGCCATCCAGACCGGCGGCAGCTTGGGCGAGGTGTATTTGTCGCGATAGTGGGTCGCGAAGGTGTCGCGTGAGCGGCTGAATTCCTTGTTCAACTCGGCAACGGCGGAGGCATGACGCCCGATGTGGGCATAGTGGCCCTGTTCGAGATAGCCATGGGGGCCATAGGTCATGGCCATGTGATGCGCCCATTGCGCGCGCAGGGCCACTTCGACCCGCTCGATGGCGTCCAGGACCAGCAGCCGCAGTTCACGGTCGAAGATATAGAGTGTCAGCACATCCTCGAAGGTTGTCCCGTCACGAAAGGCGTGATCACCGTTGATCGCCGCGGGCACCTCGAAGGGCAGCCAGTAGGCCCTCAGCCGATAGTAGGAGATGAAGTTCAGGTAGTGCTGTGCCTGGGCTTCGTCCCCGACAGTCATGCCGCGACGTTTGAGGAGTTCGATCTGATTCGGGACGGAAACGGCGTGTTTTTCGAACTTCATGCGGCACTCCTGTGCCGCGAAAGCGATACCCTGAAAACAAGTAACCCGCCGGGGTGCGCAGTGCGAAACCGAGGTTCCGTCCGAGGCGTGGCGGGTCTTGTTGAGCCATTAGATAGAGCAGGAAACCTACCAAAGCAATAAGAAACCGACCGGTCCGCGCCAAAAGTCATGCCGCCGCCCTAACGTCAATCTTGCCGGTCACGGCAGCGGTGATCAGGGCCGCGCGCTTCTCGCGGAGGAGGTCGATGCTACGCTCGGTCAGGGAGATCAGGCCGTCGATGCGGGCGGTTTCGGTATCGATCTCCGACAGGATGCGGTCCTGTTCCGCCAGCGGAGGCAGGCACACCTTCAGCGTCCGGAAATGATCCCAGTAGAGCCGCATCCGGAAATCAGCGATGCCGCGCGAGAACCGGCGGATTTCCTCGGCCGCACTCTTGGTGTGAAGAAGGTGTTCGATGAACTTGGTCCGGAACGTGGTGACAGGGGCCGCGACTACATAGGCGGGGCTGACCAATCCCTTGACCGTGACGGCCCCGAACGCGCCCTGCCATGCGCGCATCATGTTGTAGACCAGATCACCGGGCGCGACGCCCTGATATTTGGTCCGGTCTTCGCTGAGGGCGACCTTGCGGTCCCGGTCCTCGTCCGCCAGTTCCCCATCCGTCACACCGTCGTGGATGGACACGGACAGAACCGGCAGTACCGGGTCAGCCGGGCGCGATACCTCGCGGAACAGGGCCGCGATGCGCAGGATATCCCAATGGGCGAGCACGCGGCCCAGCCAGTCTACGCCCGAGTCCTTCATCGGCGCGTCCGGGTCGATGCCCTTCGTCACCGCATGGGTGATCACGGCCGCCCGCTTTTCCTTCAGCAGCGCGATGAACCGGGTCTTCTTCTCGATCAGGCCGTCAATCTCGGCAGTTTCCGAGCGGAGCCGACGAACAATCTGCCGTCTTTCATCCGAGGGAGGAAGCAGGACGAGGATGTTCTTGATCGTGTCCTGATCCAACCCGAACCGGGTCACCCCGGGGGTGTCAACGTAAAGCCGCGCCTTGTTGAGGTGGGACATGATAGAGAACTGAATGTACTCCGCCGTAATCGGGTCAGACGTCCTGATGATCGACAGGTGATATCCACACACGACGCCCGGCATGTCCTCCTGCACAAAGGCAGGAACGCCAATATCCCGAGGGTCCTCTGAATCCTTCGTGATGATCACGTCACCGGCACGGAGCCCGCACTTCTTGATCTCCGCTTGCGAGGCGGTTGCTTCCATGAAATCGAGATCGGGGGTTATGACTTCGTTGTAATAGACGTCGGTATAGTTGCAGAGCCGGACCGATACCTGATCGTCGTATGCTTTTTTGTCGACATTGCTGTTGGAAATGTCGGCAACGAAGCGGAGGCGTTTTGCCTCCCAATCAACCGGAATCTGATCAACCCATTCGATTTCGCTGGGTTTCACCTGGGCATGGCGCCGGTAACTCATTCCGTCACCTCCGCCAGCACCGCCGCGATTTCCGCCTCAACCGCCTTCAGCTCGGCGTCGATGTCCTTCAGATCGCGGGGCGGCTGGTATTCATAGAAGTAGCGGTTGAAGTTGATCTCATACCCCACGATGCCCACTTGGCCGTCGTATTCGTCGCGGAACGTCTCATCCACATAGGCGTCGTGCGCATGGGGCAGAACCTCCTGCGCCATGTAGTCCCGGATGTCCGTGCCGAGGGGGATGTTTTCGAAATCCGTCAGGTCGTCATCGGGGATGATCTCACCCTTCTTGTCGCGCACCGGATCGAGGTCCGGGTCGCGCACGCCGAACGCCTTCTGGAACGCCTTGATCAGGGCGGCGTTCACCTTCCCCAGCCCGGCGTCGCGTTTGACCGCGTTCTTGACCCAGGCCTCGAACCGCTGCCAGCCATGCGCCTCGCCCATGTCCGCCTCGAAGAGCGCGGTCCAGGCGGTCTGCACTTCGGGCGTGAGCTTGCCCCAGGCGGTTTCATCCGCCAGCGCCGCAAGCCCCTCGGCCGAGATCACGATCTTTTTCCGCAACGGGCGCAGGACCTTGACGCGCCGGTAGCCGAAGTCGCGGCTGTCGAACAGGCGGCTCTCCTTCGTCGGTGCGAAGTCGGAATACATCTGGACGATCTGCCGGATCTGGTCATCCCCGACCCGGCGCCGCTTGTTGCCCTCGCTCTTGCGCATTGGCTCATAGAGCGTGGTCGCGTCGATCAGCTGGACCTTGCCCTTTCGGGCGGCCGGCTTCTTGTTGGACAGGAGCCAGATGTAGGTGCCGATCCCAGTCCGGAAGAAGATCTCGGTCGGAAGCGCGATGATCGCCTCGACCACGTCCTCCTCCAGCAGGTAGCGCCGGATCTCGGATTCCCCTTGCCCCGCGTTCCCGTTGAACAGGGGCGAGCCGGACAGGACGATCGCCGCCCGCCCGCCGCCGCGCTCCGGCGTCTCCAGCTTGCTGAGAAGGTGGAGGAGGAACAGCATCGACCCGTCGCTGACGCGCGGCAGCTTGGGGCCGAAGCGGCCCTCGAACCCCTTTTCCTGATGTTCCCGGACCACGGCGGCCTGGTCCATCTCCCATTTCTTGCCGAAGGGCGGATTCGAGACGCAGTAATGGAACCGCTCGTTCGCGAGCTTGTCGTCGGACAGGGTGCTGCCGAGCTTGATGTTCTTCGACAGGTCGCGGCCCGGATCGGACTCGACGGTCTTGAGCAGCATCGAGGCGAGGCAGACTGCGTGGGTCTCCGGTTCGAGCTCCTGACCGTAGGGCACGATGACCGGAGCGATGGAGTAGCGGTCGCGCAGGGCATTCACGTGCTCCATCCCGTCGGACAGAAAACCGCCGGTGCCGCAGGTGGGGTCATAGAGGGTCCGGATGAGCCCCGGGTTGTCGATGAACATCTGGTCATCCGGGTCGAGCAGCAGCTCGATGGCCAGATGGACCACATCGCGCGGGGTCATGAAGTCCTCGGCCGCCTCGTTCACCTCGGCGCCGAAACGCCGGATCAGGTGTTCATAGACGTTGGACATGACCCGTTCCGGAACCGCGTCCGGGTGCAGGTCGATGGCGGCGAAGTTCTGACAGATCTTGTAGAGGACCCCGGCCTTGTCCATCCGGGCCAGCGTGTTGGCGAAGTCGAACTGTTCGAAGATAACCCGGGCGTTGTCGGAGAAGGAGGCGATGTAATCCTCGAGGTTCTGGCGGGTCCGGGTCGCGCCGAGGCTGCGCAGATCGTAATTCGAGGTGTTGTAGAACGGGTAGCCGGTCTGGGTCCGCAGGATCACGCCCAGGTCGATCGGGCTGTCCTTCATCGTCTTGACGGTTTCGCGCACTTGATCCCGGGTCGGTTCCAGCACGCATTCCAGGCGGCGCAGCAGGGTGAAAGGCAGAATTACCTTGCCGAAATCGACGTGCTTGAAGTTCCCCCAGAGGTCGTCCGCGTTCTTCCAGATGAAATCGGCGAAGGAGGTGTTCGTCGTCTGGGTACTCATCTATGCGCCTTCACTGCTATTCGTTTTCGTCTCAAGGTGCTGTTCCAATAATCGTGCTGCCAAACGGAAGCCGTCGACCTGACTCATCCGGTGCCGGACACAGAGTTCCTTGAAGGCCCACCGCTCATCCTCGGTGATCTTCAAATTTAGGTTCGAAAGTTTCGCGGCATCATCACCCATCGGGCATCTCCTCGCGGATAATGACTTACCTTCCATTCTTCCATTGAAGAATTCAATCACATTCCTTTGGGCGGCCCCGTTTCAACCTGATCCACAGTTGGAAAGCGGATTCTTTAAGGGGACTTCAGATCCAGTTCCTTGTTCCGCTCGATCTGTGTTCTTTCGGGTCACGCCGACACCTTCGATGTCGTTGTTTCTGAGAGTATTAGCCAGGACCTCGTATGGCGTCGCTCACCGGTTCGGCTGAGCGCACCTTTTTCGACCAGGTCCTGCAGATCGCGGGTTGCGGTTGCGCGTGAAGTTCCGGTGATCTTGAGATAGTTGTTGGCGCTGAGGCCGCCTTCGAAACCGCCAGGGCCTTCCCGAAACAGGCGAGCGATGGCCTTGGCCTGGCGTTCGTTCAAGTGGTCTCTGTGACGATCGTAGAAGTGCGCTTTGTTGATGAAGAAGCCGACGCGGTCGAGTGTGACCTGTTGGGCCTTCAAGACAACTTCTGCGGGCGATGTCACGTTAACTTCCGGTCAGCGCCTTGCGGTGTAGAGGCGCGAGCATGAGTACGTCCGCCATCAGCTACAAGCGTCACCGCTTTCCTGCCGAAATCATCGCCCATGCGGTTTGGCTGTATTATCGGTTTCCGC
>JAYZXG010000090.1:0-3384 GCA_036141435.1 Pseudomonadota bacterium
GGTGCCAACCTGAACAATCGTCAGTTCTTCCGCGGCGATGCGGTCTCCAAACTGAACGGTCATGTCGAGAACGTTACGGGTGAAGTTGCCCTGACGTCTGCAGCGATCGCGAACTCTGCATCCTTCGAGATCGAGTCCACCGAATGGGCAAACGTCAACAACTACCAGACCACGAATATCGACCCGCGCGCCTATTCCAATGTCGGCGTTGAAAATGTGGCCGGTGATGTGACGTCCACGACGGCTGCGATCTCCAACTCGCTCAGCGTCTCCACCCTGCCGAACACGGCTGACGTGAACATCAACTCCACGCAGCTCAACAACGCCTACACGGGCGCTGTGGCCAATGCGACCATCGCCAACATCAACGGTGATGTCTCCGCGACCGCCGCCGCCATCGGCAACTCTGTTTCTGTGAGCTCCATCACCGACTTCTAGTTGGACAACAGTACAGGAAAGGATGCGAAGACAGCCCTCAGCGACCCTCGCATCCCAGGCAGTCGGCTCTGTCCCCACAGGGCCGGCTGCTGCATGTCTGTGGCTTGCTAGAGCGGCACTTCCAGCCAGGGCAGTTCGCGGCCCTTGAACACGTCGGACGGTCGCATTGCGACCCGTTTCGCACCCATGTGGAGATAGGCAGGTTCCGCATAGGGGTCGGACAGGATGGTCATGACTGTCTCGCCGCGCGCTCTCAGCAAATCCTTGGCATGGCCAAACAGGAGCTGGCCGACGCCCTTGCCGATGGCGGTGGGTGAAATGAAGAGGAGGTCGAGCGATCCGTGCGCGCTGCCCGGCTCGATCTGGCAGACGCCCAGCACCTCTCCCTCGGCGCTTTCCGCGACCGTGGTCCGGCCTTCACGTATGGCTTGGGACGTCACCTTCAGGTGCGGCGCCACCGCTGTCATGAAAGCCTCGTCATACCCCCAGACCGCCTTGGATTTCAGGCAAAGTTCGGAGAGCTGATCTTCTTCGCCAAGGCGCGCCGGGCGCAGGGAGACATCACTCATGACAGGCCTTTCTAGAACAGGCGGTGAGACATGCACTCCCGTCGCCATTACAGGCATCAACGCGACCGACGCGGATGCAGCCCTAGCCGGAAATGGCACCGTGGCAATGCTTGTACTTCTTGCCTGAACCGCACGGGCAGGGCGCATTGCGAGACACGCGACCCCATGTTTCCGGCTTGTTGGGATCCAGGGCTGTCGGCGCGCGGCGCTGCGTCGGTGCCACGCGCGGCGCAACCGGCTCTCCGGACGGACCGTCCATTTCATTGCGGCCAGTGCGCGGATCGATATGGGTCTCGGTCAGGCCCTGCGGCGGCGGCGGCGGTGCGGGCGCGCGTTCGAAGCGCACCAGCATCAGGCGGTTGGTCACTTCGGAGCGCAGACCGTCCATCATGCGTTCGAACATGGTGAAGGCTTCGGTCTTGTACTCGTTCAGCGGATTGCGCTGGGCATAGGAGCGCAGGCCGATCATCGAGCGCATGGCGTCCAGGCCCTGCAGGTGTTCACGCCAGTTCATGTCGATCGCGCGAAGCAGGAAGGATTTCTCGATATTGCGCATCAGGTCGGCGCTGGCTTCCTGGGTCTTGGCTGCGTAGACGCGATCCGCCTCGGCGCTCAGGCGCTCGAGGATCTCCTCGTCGGCGATGCCGTCTTCCTGGGCCCATTCCTTGATCGGCTGCTTGAAGCCGAAGACTTCCTGGAACTCCTTGTCCAGGCCATCCACATCCCAGGCATCGGCATAGGCTTTCGGCGGAATGTGCTTTTCCACCATGTCCTCGAGCGTCTGGTGGCGCATGTCGCTGATGACATCGGAGACATCATCGGCGGTCATGAACTCGATACGCTGTTCAAAGATCGCCTTGCGCTGGTCATTCATCACGTCATCGTATTTGAGGACGTTCTTGCGGATGTCGAAATTGCGCTGCTCGACCTTTTTCTGGGAGGTCTCCAGGGCCTTGGACATCCACGGGTGCTGGATGGCTTCGCCTTCCTTCATGCCAAGCGTGCGCATGATGCCGTCAAGGCGTTCCGGGGCGAAAATCCGCAGCAGGTCATCCTGAACCGAGATGAAGAATTTCGACCGGCCCGGATCACCCTGGCGACCCGTACGACCGCGCAGCTGGTTGTCGATCCGGCGACTTTCGTGGCGTTCCGTTGCCAGCACGTAGAGACCGCCCGCGTCGAGGGCCTTCTGCTTCTTCTCGGCAACGTCCGCGACGATTTTCTCGCGCTGGGCCGCGATTTCGTCCTCGGTCAGCGTCTTGCCGGCCTTTTCCATTTCCGTCTGCCAGGAGGACAGGCGCATCTCGACATTGCCGCCGAGCTGGATGTCGGTGCCGCGCCCGGCCATGTTGGTCGCGATGGTCACCGCCCCCGGCACGCCGGCTTCGGCCACGATCATGGCTTCCTGCTCGTGATAGCGCGCGTTGAGAACCTGGTGTTCGATCGGGATCAGCTTGACCATGTCCGAGAGCAGACGCGCATCCGGACGGCCGCCCTTCTTGAACTCCTCAAGGGCCTTCTCATCCTTGGGATAGAGATGGCCGAGCGCCTTGCGGAAGGCAGCCTTGTCGCTCATCAGCATGGAGAGCTGTTCGGATTTCTCGATGGACACCGTGCCGACGAGGACCGGCTGGCCGCGTTCCTGGCAATCGACGATATCGTCAATGATGGACGCGTATTTTTCCTCGTACGTGCGGTAGACCTCGTCCTCATTGTCAATACGGGCGATCGGACGGTTGGTCGGAATTTCAACAACACCCAGCTTGTAGATGTCGTGGAATTCCTCGGCCTCGGTGGCCGCTGTGCCGGTCATGCCGGACAGTTTCTCGTAGAGGCGGAAATAATTCTGGAAGGTGATCGAGGCCAGGGTCTGGTTTTCCGGCTGGATCTGGGCACCTTCCTTGGCTTCGATGGCCTGGTGCAGCCCCTCCGACAGCCGGCGGCCCGGCATCATGCGGCCTGTGAACTCGTCGATCAGGACAACGGCATTGTCCTTGATGATGTAGTCCTTGTCGCGCTGGAACAGCTTGTGCGCCTTCATGGCCTGGTTGACGTGATGCACGACCATGACGTTGTCGACGTCGTACAGGTCGGCATCCTGGTCGATCATCTCGCGCTCCTTCAGGATGCGCTCGATCTCTTCATTGCCTTCCTCGGTGAGGAGGATGGAACGGGCCTTCTCATCAATCTCGAAGCAGTCCTCGCTCAACAGCGGGATCAGCTCGTTGATCTTGAGATAGAATTCGGTCTTGTCCTCGGTCTGGCCCGAGATGATCAGCGGCGTGCGCGCTTCGTCGATCAGGATGGAGTCGACCTCATCCACGATCGCGTAATGGTGACCGCGCTGGACCATGTCCTTGGTGGAATGCTCCATGTT
>JAYZXG010000091.1:0-13066 GCA_036141435.1 Pseudomonadota bacterium
CTGTCGCGTGAAGCGCTGTCCGCCCAGCAATTCCGGTATCTTGGGGCGGGAGGTTGATGTGCCCTGCATTTATGCAAGGATCTCGTGCAATGTTATGCATAAACCATAACTTTAAATTGCGCTGCAGCAATGTGGAAGCCCCCGCTAGCGAACCACGGGTTTGGCAGGGTCGGGTTGCCCATGGGCACTCGCACACAATCAGAGGCATGACGGTTTGTCTGAACTGGATCGCGTTTACGCGAACACTTTCCGGCTGGCTGCGCTTGGCGCATTCCTGCTCGCATTTCATTCTGCCGTCTGGAGCGGTCTGATCATTGCGCAACTCCTCGGGGCGCAGCCGGAGGCGTTGTGGGGCGTGGATGTCCGGGCTGCTTTCCTGGCTCTGGGACCGGCGCCGATGCTGCTGACCTTCTTGCTGACAGCGCTGCGGGGCGTGCTTTTCATCCAGGTTCTGCGACGCAGCCTCCAGGCCCTGCCATTGCAGGCCATGATCGTGATTGTTCACGCCTGCCTGTTCATCAACCTGGCCTTTGAAACCACGTATGACTTTGCCATGGGGTATGTCGTGATTGGCCTGGACATGTGCCTGCTCTATCCGTTGTGGATGATGCGCCGGCCGATCAAACAGACCTTTGCCGAATAGAAAAAGCCGCCCCGGAAGGAGCGGCTTTTCTTTTGCGATCTGTTCGCCAGCCTAGGCGGCCAGTGCAGCCTGCATGGCCTCGAACTTGACCACCCGAGCTTCAGCGTGCTCGCGCTCTTCATCGGACTTGGCAGCGGTGATGTCCTCGCGGGCATCGGCCAGGTCGCTGGCCAGCTTGTCGGCATCGATCTCGGACAGCGGAATGGCTTCCTCTGCCAGGATGGTCAGGCCCGCCGGCGTCACCTCGGCGAAACCGCCGTGGATGAAGGTCTTCTCGGTCTCATTGCCAGTCATGACGGGGATCGCGCCCGGGCGGATCACGGACATGAAGGGGGCGTGTTCCGGCAGAACGCCGAAATCGCCCTCTTCGCCCGGAACGACGACCTGGTCGACGTCACCGGCAAACAGGCGGCGCTCCGGAGAGACGAGATCGAAATGGAGTTTGTCAGCCATCTTGGCTTCCTCCGCTCAAGGGAGACGGAGACTGCTTACGCAGCCTCTGCCGCCATTTTCTCTGCCTTCTTCACTGCGTCCTCGATCGTACCGACCATGTAGAACGCCTGCTCGGGCAGGTGATCGTATTCACCGTTACAGATGGCCTGGAAGCCCTTCACGGTGTCAGCAACCGGCACCTGGATGCCCGGGAAGCCGGTGAAGACTTCAGCCACGTCGAACGGCTGGGACAGGAAGCGCTCAACCTTACGCGCACGCGCAACGGTCAGCTTGTCTTCCTCGGACAGCTCGTCCATGCCCAGGATCGCGATGATGTCCTGGAGAGCCTTGTAGCGCTGCAGGATCTCCTGAACCTGACGCGCCGTGTTGTAGTGCTCTTCACCGACGATGCGCGGCTCGAGGATACGCGACGTTGAGTCAAGCGGGTCAACGGCCGGGTAGATACCCTTTTCCGAGATCGCACGGTTCAGAACGGTCGTGGCGTCGAGGTGGGCGAAGGTCGTGGCCGGAGCCGGGTCAGTCAGGTCATCCGCCGGAACGTAAACGGCCTGAACCGAGGTGATGGAACCCTTGGTCGTGGAGGTAATACGCTCCTGCAGGGCACCCATGTCGGTGGCCAGGGTCGGCTGGTAACCCACGGCAGACGGGATACGGCCGAGAAGGGCCGAAACCTCGGAGCCCGCCTGGGTGAAGCGGAAGATGTTGTCGACGAAGAAGAGAACGTCCTTGCCCTCTTCATCGCGGAAGTATTCCGCCTGGGCCAGACCGGACAGGGCCACACGTGCACGCGCTCCCGGCGGCTCGTTCATCTGGCCGAAGACCAGGGCGCAACGGGAACCTTCGGTATTGCCGTCGTTCTCTTTCGGGTCCTTGTTCACGCCGGACTCGATCATCTCCCAGTACAGGTCGTTACCCTCACGGGTACGCTCACCAACACCGGCGAAGACAGAGTAACCACCGAACAGCTTGGCGATGTTGTTGATCAGTTCCTGGATGAGAACCGTCTTGCCAACGCCGGCGCCGCCGAACAGGCCGATCTTACCGCCTTTTGCGTACGGGCAGAGCAGGTCAACGACCTTGATACCCGTCGGCAGGATTTCAGCTTCCGTTGCCTGCTCGTCGAAGGACGGGGCAGCGCGGTGGATCGGAGCTTTCTGGGTGTGGGCAACATCGCCGGCTTCGTCGATCGCTTCGCCGGTGACGTTCATGATGCGGCCGAGCGTACCCGGGCCAACCGGAACCATGATCGGCTCGCCGGTGTCGGTTACTTCGGTGCCACGCTGGAGGCCTTCAGTGGCGTCCATGGCGATGGTGCGGACCGTGTTCTCACCGAGGTGCTGAGAGACCTCGAGAACAAGCTTCTTGCCATCATTGGTGGTTTCAAGGGCGTTGAGGATGTCCGGCAGACCGCCGTCGAATTCAACGTCCACAACAGCGCCGGTAATCTGGGCGACGCGGCCTTTAAGAGTGCTCATTTCGAATTCCTCTCGACTAGAGAGCCTCGGCGCCGGAGATGATTTCGGTCAACTCCGTGGTGATCTGCGCCTGACGTGTACGGTTGTAGATAATGTTCAGCTTGTCGATCAGCTCGCCAGCATTACGCGTTGCGTTATCCATGGCGGCCATTTTCGATCCCATTTCGCCGGCGACATTCTCAAGCAGGGACGAGAGAATGACGGTGTCGACATAACGCGGCAGCAGGACGTTGAGGATGCTCTCCTCGTCCGGCTCTGCGTCATAGACAGCACCTGCCAGGTCCGGACGCTCGACGCCTTCGTCGATGGCATCCTTGGCCGGGATCAAGACTTTCGCGCGCGGCTTCTGGGAGATGACCGAGACGAATTCCGACGAGATCAGCTCGCAGGTATCGAATTCACCGGCCTCGAACATGTGGCGGATCTTGTCGCCGATCATGATCGCGGTGGAACCGGTGATGGTCTTCTCGCCAGACAGTTCGATCGAATCGACGATGTAGGAGCCGAACAGACGCTTGAGTTGCTCAGCGCCCTTCTTGCCCACGCACATGATCTTGATCGACTTGCCGTCAGCCTTGAGCGCTTGCACGCGCTCGCGGGCTTTCTTGACGATATTGGTGTTGAAGCCGCCGCAAAGGCCGCGATCCGCGGTCATCACGACGAGCAAACGGGTGTCGTCCTTGCCCGTGCCCACCAGGAGCGGTGAGGCTCCCGGCGTGCCGGACATGGTGGTCGAGAGATTGGCCATCACGCTGCCCATACGCTCGGCGTAGGGACGCGCAGACTCTGCCGCTTCCTGCGCACGGCGCAGTTTTGCAGCAGCGACCATCTGCATCGCCTTGGTGATCTTCTGCGTTGATTTAACGCTGTCGATCCGTGTTTTCAGGTCCTTAAGGCTCGCCATAAGGCTCTCCTAGCAGTCGTTCTGTCCAGTTACGCGACGAAGTTCTTCGTGAACGTGTCCAGAACGCCCTTCAGCTTGCCTTCGCTGTCGTCAGACAGCTTCTTCTCGGTGCGGATCGCGGTGAGAAGGTCAGCATGGTCAGCGTGCAGGTGACGCAGCAGGTCGCCTTCGTAACGCAGCACGTCGGAAACCGGCAGCTTGTCGAGATAGCCACGCGTACCCGCGTAGATCACACAAACCTGCTCTTCCATGGCCAGCGGCGAGAACTGCGGCTGCTTGAGCAGCTCGGTCAGGCGCTGACCGCGGTTCAGCAGCTGCTGGGTTGCGGCATCGAGGTCGGAACCGAACTGGGCAAAGGCCGCCATCTCGCGGTACTGAGCCAGCTCACCCTTCATGGAGCCTGCAACCTGCTTCATGGCCTTCGTCTGGGCAGAGGAGCCAACGCGGGATACGGACAGACCGACGTTCACGGCCGGGCGGATGCCCTGGTAGAACAGGTCGGTTTCCAGGAAGATCTGACCGTCGGTGATGGAGATCACGTTGGTCGGGATGTAGGCGGAAACGTCGTTGGCCTGGGTTTCGATGATCGGCAGGGCCGTCATGGAACCAGAACCATTGTCTTCGTTCAGCTTGGCTGCACGCTCGAGCAGGCGGGAGTGCAGGTAGAAGACGTCACCCGGATAGGCTTCGCGGCCCGGCGGGCGGCGCAGCAGCAGGGACATCTGGCGGTAAGCAACAGCCTGCTTGGACAGATCATCATAAACGATCAGGGCGTGCATGCCGTTGTCACGGAAGTATTCGCCCATCGCAGATGCGGTGAACGGGGCCAGGAACTGCATCGGGGCCGGGTCGGACGCCGTCGCAGCAACAACGATGGTGTAGTCCATCGCGCCGTTTTCCTCGAGCGTCTTCACGATCTGGGCGACCGTGGAGCGCTTCTGACCAACCGCGACGTAGATACAATAGAGCTTGGCGCTCTCGTCATCGCCCTGGTTGATGGCTTTCTGGTTCAGGATGGTGTCGATCGCGATCGCGGTCTTGCCGGTCTGGCGGTCACCAATGATCAGCTCGCGCTGGCCACGGCCAACCGGGATCATGGCGTCGATGGCCTTGATACCCGTCGCCATCGGCTCGTGTACGGATTTGCGCGGGATGATGCCCGGCGCTTTCACGTCAACACGGCGACGCTCGGCAACGTCCGTCAGCGGACCCTTGCCGTCGATCGGCTCACCGAGGCCGTCACAGACGCGACCCAAGAGGCCCTTGCCGACAGACGTATCGACGATGGAGCCGAGACGCTTGACGGTGTCGCCTTCCTTGATGCCACGGTCATCACCGAAGATAACGCAACCCACATTGTCGCGCTCCAGGTTCAGGGCCATGCCCTTGATGCCGCCCGGGAACTCAACGAGCTCACCAGCCTTAACCTCATCGAGGCCGTAGACGCGTGCAATACCGTCACCGACGGAAAGTACGCTACCGACGTCCGAAACCTGAGCTTCGGCACCGTAATTCTTGATCTGATCCTTGAGGATCGCAGAGATTTCTGCTGCCCGGATGTCCATGGACCTACGCCTCTTTCATCGCATTCTTCATCCCGTCCAGCTTGGTGCGGAGGGAGCTGTCGAACATGCGGGAACCGACCTTAACGATCAGTCCGCCGAGTAATTCAGGACGCACTTCAGTGCGAACTTCTACGTCGCGCCCGAGAGCGCTTTTCAGCGAAGCCTGGAGGGCTTCGGTCTGCTTCTTGGTCAGCGCTGCGGCGGTCGCCACATCTGCCGACAGAACGCCACGGTCCGCAGCGGCCAGCGCAGCGTAGGCCGAAGCCATCGCGCCCAGCTCGCCGGCGCGGCCATTGTCAGCCGCGACGCCGAATGCGTTCTTTGTCAATTCATGGAATTTGGCCTTGTCCGCCATTGCGGACAGCACGCCTGCCTTCTCTTCTGCAGAGTACAGGGGAGAGGCAAGAACCTCTGCCAATTCGGACGACTCGCCCAGGGCTGCACGGAAAGCTGACAGGTCAGCTTCGACCGCTTCCGCAGCGCCGGAGGTCTTGGCCAGCTCAAACAGCGCGGTCGCATAGCGGCCCGCAGCGTTTGCTGTATTGGCGTCTTCGCCGGTGTTCACCGTGACGTCGCTCTCTATCCGGATGAGTGCCTTGAAATCGTCTGATCGACGAAAGCACATCAATTTCAACAAGTTATCGAACCAAGCCCATGGTGTTGCACCGCACGCTTATTCGGTTCGGGCGTGCGATAGCACAGGCATGGACACGCAGCAAGCCGAAGACTCCTACCGATTCAGCAGGTGCGATCTTGAGCCGCGCCCGGATCGCGGCAAAACTCCGGGGTATGAAGGTCGATATTGGCATAATCGGACTCGGCGCGATGGGAAGCGCTGCTGCCTGGTCGCTGAGCCTGCGCGGGGCGTCCGTGTTTGGTGCGGACCAGTTTCCCTTTGGTCACATGCTGGGGTCCTCGCACGGCAAGACACGCATCATCCGGTCAGTCTATTCGGAAGGCAATGTGTATGACGCCCTGGTCAGCGAAGCCTATGCCGGCTGGGCCCGGCTCGAGCAGGAATTCGGGCAGCCGTTCTATCGCAAGACCGGCGGGATGGATGTCTCCGTCCGCGATACCGGTATTTTCCAGGATGCCCTGGCGGCCGCGGATGCCAGTGGCAAGCCGTTCGAGGTGCTGGAAGGCCTGGCCATCGAACAGCGCTTCCCGGCGCTCGATCTCAACGGGCGTGGCCGGGCGGTTTTCAATGCCGATGCCGGCTTGCTCGACAGCGATGAGGCCACGGCCTGGATGCGCGAGGATGCTGTGCGGCGTGGTGCCGTCCTGTGTGATGACACGCCTGTCTCCGGCTGGGAGCGGGTCGCCGACGGTTTCATCGTGAAGGCCGGCCAGCAGGAGATTGCCTGTCGCAAGCTCATCATCGCGGCCGGCGCCTGGTGCGGGGCGCTGCTGCCCGACCTGCAGTCCGTACTGGTTCCCGAGCGCCAGGTCATCGCCTGGTACCGGACCGAGGGCGCGTCCTATGACCGCCTGCCGATCTTCCAGCTGGAAACGGATACGGCCGAGCGCTTCTATGTCTTCCCGCCGCACCGGGGGCAGGGCCTGAAAGCCGGCCTCTACAATCACCGTCGCGAGCGCGGGATGGCGCATGTCGCGCCGCGCGGTGTGGATGAGGAGGATCTGTCCCTGTTGGCGGCAGGCCTGTCCGATTGTCTGCCGGGCGTTGACCAGACGCCGCTGGAAACAGCGGAGTGCCGCTTCACCCTCGCGCCGGGCAATCGCTTCATCATGGGCTGTCAGCCGCAGGACGGTGATCTGGTGGTGCTCTCACCGTGTTCCGGACATGGCTACAAGTTCGTGCCGGCTATCGGCGAGATCGCGGCGGACCTGGCCCTGGAGACGGCGCCTGCGATCGATCTTGCCCCGTTCACTGTCGAGCGGGTGCTTGGCTAGCCGGCCGGGAACAGCATCGGGCCCAGAACCACGCCAATCGCCGTGATGATCAGGATCGCCGCCAGGTTGATGCGGAAGCCGGCCTTGATCATCTGTCCCTGTGTCACGGCACCGGATGCATAGACGATCGCGTTTGGTGCCGTCGCAACGGGCAGCATGAAGGCGGTGGACGCTGCAATCGCTACCGGCACCACAAGGTGCTCCGGCGGAATGCCGGCATTGACTGCGAGAACGCCCAGCACCGGCAGGAAGGCCGTGGTGGTGGCGACATTCGAAGTCAGCTCGGTCAGGAAGACAACGACGGCGACCATGGCCAGCACCAGCAGCGGGGTCGGCCAGGCTTCAAGGAAGCCCATCTGATTGCCCAGCCAGGCGGCCAATCCGGTTGCAGACAGCGCGGCTGCCAGTGACAGGCCGCCACCAAACAGGATGATCACATTCCAGGGCAGGCGGGAGACGCCTTGCCAATCCATCAGGGCCTTGCCTTTTCCGCTCTGTCCGCCCGCCGGGATCAGGAAGGCGGCAAGCGCGCCCATCACGGCGATCTGGGTGTTGTCAAGCTGGATACTGACCGGCAGGGACAGGCTTTCGCTGATCGAGGCCAGCAGCGGGTTCCAGCCGATTCCGCCCGGCAGCGAGCGGCCCATCCACAGGATGGCGACTGTGCCGAACAGGGCGGCAACGCGGATTTCCGGGGCGGTCATCTTGCCAAGCTTGGCAAGTTCCGCATCCAGGTGCTCGCGCGCGGCAGAGCTGGATCCACCGCCGCCAAGCTTGAAGACAAAGCGGGTGAGGATGAACCAGGCAGCCGGGATGACCAGAGCGACGGTCGGGATGCCGAACATCATCCACTGCGCAAAATCGATGGTGTGGCCGAATTCGTTTTCCAGATAGCCGATACCGATCAGATTGGTGGGTGTGCCGACCGGGGTCGCCATGCCTCCGATCGAGGCTGCATAGGCCACGCCCAGGGCCAGCGCCGTCGCAAAGGCCGGAGAGGACGTGCCCTCATCCTGGACCTCCTGGGCGACCTTGAGGGCGATCGGGATCATCATCAGCGTTGTCGCGGTATTGGAGATCCACATCGACAGCAGGGCCGAGGCGACCATGAAGCCGCCGACCAGGCCGACGGGGCTGCTGCCGAAGGTGCGAACGACATTGAGCGCGATGCGGGAGTGGAGGTTCCACTTCTCAATGGCCAGGGCGACGATGAACCCGCCCAGCAAGAGCATGACGATGGGGCTGGCATAGGGCGCTGTGGCCGCGCCGGTGGAGGTAATGCCAAACAACGGGAAGAGCGCAATCGGCACCAGGGCCGTTGCCGCGATCGGCAGCGCCTCTGTTGCCCACCAGCACGCCATCATCAGGCCGAGCGAGGCGAGCAGCCAGGCTTCCGCCGTCAGCCCTTCAGGCCGGGGCAGCAATTGCAGGCCGATGGCCAGAGCCAGGCCCAGGAACAAACCGATGCGTTGCGCTGTATTTCCCACGAAGCGCCTCCCCGCGTTTCAGTGAGATCAAAAGGACGCGTGCGTTACGCGTTCGGGTCCTCGGCGGATCCGGCGCGCACAAAGCGGCGGTCGCAATAGGGACACTCGACAAAATCACCTTCGCCCATCTCCAGGAAAACCTTGGGATGGCCGAGGGCACCGCCACCGCCATCACAGGCGATACGGTGGTCATCGGTCGCGATGATTTCGGACGGCGGAATGGAATTGGCGGCATCAGCCATGCGCAGGCCCTCATGGACAGGACGAAAATCGATGCCTAACTATGGCGCTTGACCCATCCTCGTCAATTCCGAGCCGACATGTCTGACACTTCCAGCCTGCCCGAATACGCCATCGAGGCGATTGATCTGAAAAAGACCTATGGCGGAACCAAGAAGGCGCCGCCCAAGGAAGCGCTCAAGGGCGTCGACCTGAAAGTACGCCGCGGATCCATCTTTGGATTGCTGGGGCCGAACGGGGCCGGCAAGTCCACCTTCATCAATATCTTTGCCGGCCTGGTGAAGAAATCCGCCGGTACGGCGCGCACCTGGGGCATTGATATCGACCAGGACAGCCGCGCGGCGCGTGCGGCGATTGGCGTGGTCCCGCAGGAAATCAACATGGACGTGTTCTTCACGCCCTTTGAGACGCTGGAGCTGATGGCCGGCTTTTACGGGGTGCCGAAGGCCGAGCGCCGCACCGAGGAATTGCTGGAGGCGGTGGGTCTGTCCGACAAGCGCAATGCCTATGTGCGCCAGTTGTCCGGTGGCATGAAGCGCCGCCTGCTCGTTGCCAAGGCCATGGTGCATGCCCCGCCGGTGCTGGTGCTGGATGAGCCGACGGCCGGTGTCGATATCGAATTGCGCCGCCAGCTCTGGGATTATGTGCGTGAACTGCACGCGCGGGGCACGACCATCGTGTTGACCACGCATTACCTGGAGGAGGCCCAGGAGCTCTGCGACGAGATCGCCATCGTCGACCAGGGCCAGGTCGTCGCCTGTGAACCCAAGGAGCAATTGCTCCAGCGCATGGACCGCAAGACGCTGGTCATCGAGCCCGCCGAGGCCTTGTCTGCTGTGCCGGGCGAGCTGGTCGGGTTCGATGCCGAAATTCGCGAGGACGGGGCCCTGGCCATCTCCTATCGCCGCGGCCAGGAATCGGTCGCCGAGATGATCGAGAAATTCCGGGCCTCGGGCGGGCGCATTGATGACTTGCGCACCGAGGAGCCGGATCTGGAAGACGTGTTCCTGGCACTGACCTATAATCGCGAGGACGCGTAGGGGGCGGGATCAAAAGGCTTACAGTCCCGTAATGTCTGCCCGATTCTCGGCACAGTTTCTGCGCAATCTTCTGCTTGTCCGAGATGTATGATGAGCAAGGGAGGAAATCGCAATGGGTAGGACGTTCAAGAGATTCTTTTCACTCCTGGTGGCAGCACCGCTCTTTGTGTCATTGACCTGGTTTTTCGGCATTTACATGCAGCCCCAGGGATCGACCGGAGCCGGTTTCGCCGGGATTCTCATATTTATCTCCGCCATTGCGTCTGTGATCGTCTACAGCTGGCTGATGCGACCCGGGCCCAAGGTCCGGTTCCGTAACCGCGGTGTCGAAGGCTTCGACAAGGACTGGGGGATAGGCCTGACAGGACTGTCGCAGAAACAGGGACGAAGACGCCGGGATGATGATGCCGATCCGGACGATCTGGGCGGTCGACGATCAAGCGGGGATGTGGACGATGCTGACGGTCTCGGCGAGGAAGGCCTGGTCGGCTGATGTCACACTGAAAGGGGGCTGCAGGCGCTGCGGCCCCCGACGATTGCACGCGCTCCCGGCTTGGGTTATGGCTGGCGCCACACGCACCCATAGCTCAGCTGGATAGAGCGCTGCCCTCCGAAGGCAGAGGTCAGAGGTTCGAATCCTCTTGGGTGCGCCATTTTTCCTTGAATCACCGTTCTAATTCAATGTGCTGGTCGTTTTGGCGTGATTTCAATCCAGCTTTGAAGCCACCTTCTTGATCGTGTGCCCGACGCCTATATGGCGCTGCCGGAAATTCATTTGACGCAGCAGTTCTTCGCCAAAGTATCGAGCCGGAACATGGTTGGCGGTCATTCACTTCCGCGTGGAACTGTCTTGGGGTTCTGTCCCTGCGTCGGTCGAACAACCTCGTTGTCGACATTCGACGCAAGGCGGATCGCTAACTCGGTTTATTCTGCAGCCCAAATGTATCCGAGAGATGCCCGAAAATTCTTCCTGCGGGGGAATCAGGTGCGAGGCTTGCGCTCGCGGTGAGCCATATCTCCTTCCGCACGGAGTACTCGGGTAGAATTCGTTTCACATTCGGTGCGCTCTCGCCAGCATCGATATTATTAAAGCCAATGCCCAGCCCGCTTCTCATAAACAGCCAAGCTAATGCACGGTTGTCGCATCGAATTTTGAATGCCGCGTCGCCAAAGTTATATCCCAGCGAGTCAAACGCGCGCACTATCTCTCGACTGTGCAAGCCTCCGATGAGGGTGTGTCTTTTCAGGTCCAGCGCGTTTTGAGGTTCGCCGTGGCGTTCCACATAATCAAAGCTCGCAAAGGCGCCTACTTCATGCTCAATAACTAGGGTTGATTGAAGCGATGTATCGAGCGGGCAGAAAGTATTGAAGACGAGGTCGGCATCGCCTCGGTGCACATCGACTGTGTCGTCAGTCACCAAGATTTCGATTGTTGTGTTGGGAAATAGCTCGCGGCAAAGAAACAAGATGGGTGGAAATGCGCCGACTGAAAATCCCTCGCTCACAGCCATTCGGACCGTCTCTCGTGGAGTTTGAACATGGCAACTGGCCTCGAAGTTGAACCTGTTGGCCGCATCCATGATGCGGTTGGCATATTCTCTGAGATGGGCCCCCTCTTCCGTGAGCATCAGCTTGTTGCTCGCACGTTCGAATAGCGGCAACCCAAGTTGCTCCTCAAGAGATTTTATGTGACGCGACAGCGTTGCTTCGCTCGTGCGCGTTCGTTCTGCGGCTTTCGAAAGCGACCCGAAGGTTGCAACGTCGCAGAAGGATTTAATCAAACTGAGATTGAGTTTGGGGTTTTGCATGGCTCAAGGGGTTTTGCATCGAAAGCCGCCCGAAAGACGCTCCTAATAAAGTCACGACATGGTGCGATCACAAGCTGAGACAAGTCCGCCAATAATGTAATGCCTTCTCTCGAAAATGGAGGGAGGCTCGGCGCACAAAATTAGAAAACCCAACTTATCACGGTAGTGTTGAACAAGGTTGGGGGGCGACTTGGTGAATTACACGCGGAATGTTAGCGAGAGCGAGAACCGGCTGAATGGCACTGAACAGTATGTAGACACTTCTAGGCAGCGCAGTTGCCAGGACTTCTCCCGCGCGCGAAATTACAGCGTATCTGACGAGCACGGACTGAAAGTTGTGCCAGTCGATACTTGCGATTTACATGCGTTTTCTCACAAGCTTCGCACTGCATTGAATGGACTATTGGGTGCATGCCAAGTCATTCAGCGCCGCCAACTCACGGCGGAGCAACAGCTCTATTTTGATGTCATGCGTTGGTCCGTCGATTCATTGACGGAGTTAGTCGTGGACGATCCTGCTCCTGGTCTGACCGATACGTCCCAGTGCTGTATGGCAGAGGGCGAGACGGTTATCATGCTCGAAGATTTCACCGCCGATCTGCGAAGCCTTGCTGAGCATATGGCACGGGAGAAAAAGGTCGAACTCTCCTGGCATCAACCCGATCTGGCATTGGTGGCCTCACCAGTATGTCTGAGAGAGGTCATGAGCAGTCTTGTGCTCAATGCTCTTACACATACCCAGTGCAGGGGAGCAGTTGATGTCGATATTGCGCAGTACAGCACCCCGTTGGGGGACCAGATCGTAATGCGCGTCATCGATTCGGGGCCCGGCATCACTTCCGAAAAAATCGAGGAGATTTTCGCGCGGCCGGAGAGTGATTCTGCTGCTGAGCTGACGGAATTTTCTGCCACCTGCCGTCCGCTGTCGCTTTGTCGCGAAATCATCGCGAACGCGGGGGGATCCCTGGAGATTGGGTCTCCGGCGAGCGGGGGTGTCATGGCGGTAGCACGTTTTGACACGCGTTTGATCGAGGTCGACACGGACTGCACGGCGGCAGACTTCGATGGACGTTTGGTCCAATTCGATCTTGCCACCCTTGCAACCCTCGTCGCCGATGACACCGCAACAAACCGACATGTCATGAAAGCTTTTCTGGAAGCAAACGATGCGACCGCCGACTATGCCAGCGATGGGCGTGAAGCGCTGAAGGCGCTCGAGATCAAGCAATTTGACCTTTTCCTACTGGATATCGATATGCCTATCGTTTCCGGTGAAGCTGTGGCGGAGTATATCCGGCGGCGTGAGGCAGAGCAGGGTTTGACTCGTAAGCCCATATACGCGGTTACGGCGCGATGCTCACCGGATGATTGGCTTCGTTACCAGCAGATTGGGTTCGATGGCATGGTGCCCAAACCGATTTCTCCTGAAATCTTGGGAAGGATTTTGAGGATGGCATGCCGTAGAAACTTAAACCTTGGCGACTTTAAAACGGCGTCTCGGAAGTAAAAGTCCTAGAGTAATGACGACCTCATGCCCACT
>JAYZXG010000092.1:0-3717 GCA_036141435.1 Pseudomonadota bacterium
TGGAGACGGCCCATGCGCTGGCCGAAGAGGAGAGTGTCGTCGTCAACGGCTTGCCGGTGATTTCCGAGCGCGACGGTCGCTGGGTGCGTCCGGTCGAGGTTAATCTCGATGCCTATTTCGAGGAAAACGTGATTACCGGCCCGGGTGCCTTTGTCCTGCCGGCGCGAGCGGACGAGGAATTCCGGGTCGCGATCCTGCGCAAGCTGGTGCTGGAAATTGCGGGCGCAGCGCCATCACCGGTCGAGCTGGGTCGGGCACCGTGATCATCTCCACCCTCCTTGCCGCCACCCTCCTGTTGACGATGCAGGACCCAGCGTATGAACCGCGTCCGGTCGAGTTCACCGAGGATGGCCGGGAAATGGTTGATCTGGAACTCGTGCTCGCGGTCGATGTGTCCTCCTCGATTGATGAGTATGAAGCGCGGCGCCAGCGAAATGGGCATGTCGCGGCCCTGGCCGATCCGGAAGTCATTTCCGCGATCCAAAGCGGTGGATACGGGCGTATCGCCGTTGTCTATCTGGAATGGGCAGACGCGGATTTTCAGCGTGTTGTTGCGCCCTGGACCGTGATCGAAACCGAGGAAGACGCCTTGGCCTTCGCCGCGCTGCTGGCGACATCGCCTTTTATCTCCGGACGCCGGACGGCAATCGGGGCTGCCATCAACAGCTCGGTCGAGCTGGTGGATACCAATGCGTATGAAGGTGTGCGCCAGGTCATCGACCTGTCCGGAGATGGTCCCCAGAATTCCGGGCCGAGCCTGGTACAGGCCCGGGCGGATGCCGAGGTACGCAATATCACCATCAACGGCTTGCCCATCCAGTCCGAGCGCCAGAGCCCGTTCCGTCCGACCGTGAGCATCGATGTCGCGGAATATTTTGAAAATAACGTGATTACCGGCCCGGGCGCCTTTATTTCGCCCAGTAATGAGCATGAGGATTTCGTGGACGCGCTGCGTCGCAAGCTTATTATCGAAATCGCCGGACTGGATCCGGTCTTGATCCTCGGGAAGGGATGAAAGCGTTGAAGTTTCTCCTTGCTGCTAGCGTAGCTCTGGTTTCCTCGTCCGCGGCTTTGGCCCAGGATGAAAGTTTCGATGCCTGGCGCTCAGGCTTTCATGACAGATTGCTCGCTGCAGGCGCCGATCCGGACACCGCGGCCTCCATGCTCGACGGGCTGACGCCGAATGATCGCATCATCGAGCGCGATCGCAGCCAGCCGGAATTCGTGCGACCGATCTGGTCCTATCTCGGCATCGCCGCTTCTGACCTGCGCATCAGCAATGGTCGCGACGCCTACGCGGACACCCGTGCCGAGCTCACCGCCATTTCCGAACGCTTCGGTGTGCCGGCAGAGATCCTGGTGGCCATCTGGGGGCTGGAGAGCTCCTATGGTGCGATCACCGGGAATAATGACACCATCCGCTCCCTGGCGACATTGGCCTGGGAAGGCCGCCGGCGGAGCTGGGCCGAAGCCCAGCTGATCGCAGTCGCCGAGATGATTGACGAGGGGTATGCCACCCGCGAGCAACTGACAGGGTCCTGGGCCGGTGCGATGGGACAGATGCAATTCATCCCGACCACCTATCTTGAGCGGGCCTATGACTGGGATGGCGACGGTCAGCGCAATATCTGGACGAATAATGGTGACGCCCTGGCGTCAGCTGCCAATCTGCTGTCCAGCGAGGGCTGGCAACGCGGTGCCCCGATCGTGATCGAGGTCCGGTTGAACGATGATTTCGACCTGATGAGCTGGGAACCGAGCCAGAGCCGTCTCGTCAGCGAATGGGCCATGCGGGGCCTGGTCCCGGCCGGAGCGGCGGAATGGTCGGCCGATCATTTGATGCAGGCCGCGCGACTGGAATTGCCGGCGGGCCGCAATGGGCCGGGTTTCCTCACCTTCCCCAATTTCCGCGTGATCAAGCGCTACAACAACTCCACCTCCTATGCGCTGGGCGTTGCCCACCTGGCAGATCGTATCGCCGGCGGTGATCCTTTTGTGGGGGACTGGCCGGAAGGCGATGTCCCGCTGACCCGCAGTCAGACACGGGAAGTGCAGGCGGCCCTGAATGCGATGGGGCATAATTCCGGTACTCCGGACGGTATTGCCGGACCCAATACGCGCCGCGCGCTCAGAGACTTCCAGCGCGCCAACGGGCATGATCCGGACGGCTATCTGGGTACCCAGATGTATGACGCGGTCGTGGGATCGGGCGGCGAGTGATCAGGCAGTCTTGCGCTGTTTCTGTTCGCTGCGGAAATAGGTGAGGAGCTCGACCAGCTCCTCTCGCTTGACCGGCTTGGCCAGGTGTTCATCCAGACCCGCAGATTTGTATGCTGCGACCTGTTCGGGCAGGACATTCGCGGTGACGGCCACCACCGGTGTTTCTGCACGACCGGCGCGTTGTTCACTCAACCGCAGCTGCTGCGTGGTTTCAACGCCATCCATGCCGGGCATCTGGACATCCATGAGCACCAGGTCAAAGCGTTCCTGCGTCAGGATGTCGAGGGCTTCCTGGCCGCTGGACGCGCAGGTGACATCCACCTCCAGCGGTGCCAGCAAGGTTTCCATCACGAGCCGGTTGGTCGCGACATCATCGACAACGAGTGCGCGCAGTCGCTCGGCCAGGGAATCAAGGGGCTGATGCTGCAGGGTCTCCTGAGGCACGGGTGCTTCCCCCGGCTCCAGTGACAGGGAAACCGTGAAACACGTTCCTGCGCCAACCGTGGAGTCGACACGGATCTGCCCGCCCATCAATTCGGACAACTTCATGGAGATGGCGAGCCCCAGTCCCGTGCCCCCGAATTTGCGCGTTGTCGACGCGTCCGCCTGTTCGAACGGGTTGAAGATGGCGTCCAGCCGGTCTTCGGGAATGCCGATGCCGGTGTCGCTTACGAGAATTTCGAACGCGGGGTGTTCGTCGGTCGACCCGCCTGTGGCGCGGATCTCGGCGCGGACCTCACCGCTTTCCGTGAACTTGATGGCGTTCGAGACCAGGTTGGAGAGGATCTGCCGGATACGGGTCGCATCGCCGCGATACCAGCCACGCGCATCCTCGCTGACATGGGTCGTCCATTTCAGGCCCTTCGCGGCGCAGGTCGGGCGATAGGTCGAGTCAATCCAGTTGAGGATCTGTTCCAGCGAGATGTCCGCGTGCTCCAGTTCGACCTGACCCGCTTCGACCTTGGATATGTCCAGGATGTCGTTGACGACGGTCAAAAGCAGCTCGCCCGACGATTGCAGCGTTGTCACCATCTTGCGCTGTTCGTCATCGAGTTGGGTTGAGCCCAGGCCGGTCGCCATGCCGATGACCCCGTTCAGGGGTGTGCGGATTTCATGGCACATCTGGGCGAGGAAACTGGTTTTCGCGGCGTTCGCCCGAAAGGCTTCGTCGCGCGCATCCTTGAGGTCCCGCATGCTGTGCGAAATCGAGAGGACTGCCGGTCGGAAGATGAACCAGCCGACCATCAGGAGCAGCATCAAGGTGAGGACGAAGGCGGCCTTCTCGATGCGATCCATGAAAAGAACCCGTGCGTCCGCCGCGTCGGCAAAGGCATTGGTGGCGTCATCGAGCAGGGGCAGGATGGCCTCGCCACGCTCGGCCAGCTCAAGCAGGCTGACGCCGGTGGTGTCACCCCGCCGCACCAGCTCCGCCAGATCGACGAATTCCCGCGACAGGCGGTCCAGGGCGGGCTCGCCCTGATAGAGCATGTCGATCGC
>JAYZXG010000093.1:0-3167 GCA_036141435.1 Pseudomonadota bacterium
CCAGCGCGCATCCCCAAACCCCAGAGGACGCGCGAAGGCGTCCATCATTCCGATGGTCAGGAGAAGGAGAACAAGAAAACGACGCATGCCAGCACCCCCAGTCAGGGCGATGCTGGCATGTGCTATCGGGCGCTAATAGCGGGACACAGCACGCCTTGATCCTCCCCCGAAGGGGAGGAAAATCCTTAAGCGTCGACCTCGGCGTCGAGGGCGTTTTCGGTGATGAAGTCGCGGCGCGGTTCCACCACATCGCCCATCAGTTTGGAGAACAGCTCGTCAGCCGTATCGGCATGGGTCACGGAGACCTGCAGCAGGGAACGCGCATCCGCGTCCAGCGTGGTCTCGCGCAGCTGATCCGGGTTCATCTCGCCCAGACCCTTATAGCGCTGGATCTTCATACCCTTGGCACCGGCGGCGACAACGGCATCGATCAGCTGGGTCGGGCTGGTGATGTCCACCGAGCCGGATTTCGGCTGGTAGAGCGCGCGGCCTTCATAGTCAGAGGCGATGGCCAGGCCACGCTCGCTGAGACGACGTGCGTCCGGCGTCTCCCGCAGGTGCGCGTCCAGTACGACTGTCTCGGTGACGCCGCGCACATCGCGCGAGAAGACCAGGGCATGCTCGTCATTGAGATGACCGGACCAGGTGTCCTCGCCTTCATCCGCATAGCGGTTGAGGCGAACAACCGCATCTTCGACAGACGCTGAGCTCGGCTCATCAACCAGGGCACCAGCCAGAGCCGCCGCTTCGAGCGCAAATGCCGGAGCACGGGCCTTCAGGCGCTCGGTCGACAGCTTGACCAGGCGCGCCGCTTCCACGCGTTCAGCCAGGTCTGCCCCCATAATGACTTCGCCATTTGCCAGGGTCAGGCGCGCATCATTGACGCCTTCCTCGACCAGATAGGCGTCCATTTCCGGCTGGTCCTTCACATAACGCTCGGACCGTCCCTTCATCACCTTGTAGAGGGGTGGCTGGGCAATATAGAGATGCCCGCGCTCGATCAGCTCTGGCATCTGCCGGTAGAAGAAGGTCAGCAGGAGTGTACGGATGTGGGCGCCGTCGACATCGGCATCGGTCATGATGATGACCTTGTGATAGCGCAGCTTGTCGTAATCGATCTGGTCGCGACCGATACCGGTACCCAGCGCCGTGATCAGCGTGCCGACCTGTTCCGAAGACAGCATCTTGTCGAAACGCGCGCGCTCGACATTGAGGATCTTGCCTCGCAGCGGCAGCACGGCCTGGTTCTCGCGATGACGGCCCTGCTTTGCAGAACCACCAGCTGAGTCACCCTCCACGATGAAGAGTTCAGACTTGGCCGGATCCTTCTCCTGGCAGTCAGCCAGCTTGCCCGGAAGCGAGGTGATGTCCAGCGCCGACTTGCGGCGGGTCAGTTCACGCGCCTTGCGCGCGGCCTCACGGGCGGCAGCCGCCTCGATGATCTTGCCGACGATCTGCTTGGCTTCGTTCGGGTGCTCCTCGAACCATTCCGACAGCGCCTCGCCGACAATGCCCTCCACAGCGGGTCGCACTTCGGAGGAGACCAGCTTGTCCTTGGTCTGGGAGGAGAATTTCGGGTCCGGAACCTTGGCCGAGAGCACACAGGTCAGGCCTTCACGCGCATCATCGCCGGAGATCGCCACCTTCGCCTTGGCCGCCAGACCCGAGGAGTTGGCGTAGGAGTTGATGATCCGCGTCAGCGCGGCACGGAAACCGGCCAGGTGCGTACCCCCATCACGCTGCGGGATGTTGTTGGTGAAGCAGAGAACATTCTCGTGATAGCTGTCATTCCACTCCAGCGCGGCTTCGACAGTCACACCCTCGCGCTCGCCCTGGATCAGGACCGGCGGCGTGAAAATCGGTGTCTTGTTGCGGTCGAGATGGCTGACAAAAGCGGCCACGCCGCCCTCATAGACCATGGTCTCCTCGAACGGCTCGGCTTCGCGCTCATCCTTCAGCACGATGGTCACGCCGGAATTCAGGAAAGCCAGCTCCCGCAGGCGATGCTGCAGCGTCTCGCGGGAGAACTCGATCATCGAGAACGTGTCCGAGGACGGGAAGAAGCGCACTTCCGTGCCCTTTTCGCCTTCGGCATCACCGATCACCTTGAGGTCTTCCTCGGCCTCACCGCGGCGGAAACGCATGTAATGCTTCTGGCCGTTGCGCCAGATGGTCAGGTCCATCCAGTCGGACAGGGCATTCACCACGGAGACGCCCACACCGTGCAGACCCCCGGAGACCTTGTAGGAGTTCTGGTCGAACTTACCGCCGGCGTGCAGCTGGGTCATGATGACCTGGGCGGCGGAAACGCCCTCTTCCGGGTGGATATCGGTCGGGATGCCCCGCCCGTCATCGCGCACGCTGGCCGAGCCATCCGCGTGCAGCTTTACCGTCACGGCCGTACAATGGCCGGCGAGGGCTTCGTCGATCGCATTGTCGACGACCTCGTAGACCATGTGGTGGAGACCGGATCCGTCATCGGTATCACCGATATACATGCCCGGACGTTTGCGGACGGCGTCGAGGCCCTTGAGGACCTTGATGCTGTCTGCGCCATATTCGTGATTCGCCTGTTCAGTCATAGGGTTTTGTACCCCGTTCGCTTGAGTCTGGCTACTCGCGCGCACACGCCCGCGCGTCCGCGCGCGTGAGTCGTGTCTCCAATCCGCCGGATGGTCTCGCATTGCCGCTTGTTAAGTTGTCCCGGGAAATGTTCGTCGATATTACGTTTCGTACTATTTAGGAGTACAGTATGAAACAAACACTGCTGGCAGCCGTCGTCACACTCGGATTTTGCGGAACCTCGATCGCGGAGGAAACCCGGATTGTCCTGCCGATGTCCCTGGACACGGGCAGGCCGGTGATTTCAGCGATGATTGACGGTCACGGCCCCTACACCTTCACCATCGATACCGGAACCAGCCAATACGGCATGGGCAGTCTCAACCCCGCCATCACCGAAACACTCGGTCGCGAGCCCGACAACTTTGCCCGGGTCAGCAGCGGCCCCGGCTCCACCCCCGTCGAAGTGCCCCTGTTCGAGATCGACAGTCTTGTCGCCGGCGGTCAGGACTTTGGCAGCGTGTCCCGGATGAGCGTCGGCGCCGGCCCGGCGGCCCGGATGGCCACAGACGGTTTGATCGGCCCTTCTGCCTTTGCCAGCCATG
>JAYZXG010000094.1:0-4814 GCA_036141435.1 Pseudomonadota bacterium
ACAACCCAGCGCGTCCTATGGCCAGATCATCGTCCAGACCGCAGATCTTGCGACCATTCCGCCGCTGGCGGAGCGCATTGTTGCCCATGTGCGCGACACCTATCCCGATGTCTCGATACGGGCGGACCGCATTGTCTTCGGGCCGCCCTCCGGCGCCAAGCTGGAGGCGCGCTTCTCCGGCCCTGACGCCGACGTCCTGCGCGCCCTTTCCGAGGAGGCCATGGCCCGCCTGCATGCCGAGGGCGACGTCCTCGACATCCGCACCAATTGGCGCAATCGCACGACGACCTTCCGTCCAAACGTCATCGAGGAGCGCGCCCGCACCACCGGCATCACCCGCGAAAACATCGCCAACGCTCTCGTCTTTGCCACGGATGGCGCCCAGGTCGGCGTGTTCCGGGAAGGCGAGGACCTGATCCCGATCATTGCCCGTGCCCCGCTTGGCGAGCGCGCCGATGTGGACGACCTGTTCGATCGCCTCGTCTGGAGCTCATCGCAACAGACCTATGTACCGATGAACCAGGTTGTTTCGCGCTTCGACCTCGTCGCGGAGGATGCGCTCATCCAGCGTCGTGACCGCGTGCGCACCATCTCGGTCCGCGCCAATCCACATCCGCACGAAACCGCGATGGAGGGCTTTGCCCGCTTCCGTCCGATCATCGAAGCGATGGAAATCCCGCCCGGCTATACACTGGAATGGGGTGGCGAGTACGAGAGCTCGGCCGAGGCCAATGAGTCCCTGGGCGGCACCCTGCCCTTCACGCTCGTGGTGATGCTGACCATTTCCTTCATGCTGTTCGCCAAGGTGCGCCAGCCCCTGATCATCTGGTCCATCGTGCCGATGTCGGTCAACGGCGTGGTGATCGGACTGCTCCTCACGAACGTGGCCTTCAGCTTCACGGCCCTGCTCGGCCTGTTGTCGCTGTCCGGAATGCTGATCAAGAATGCGATCGTGCTGGTTGATGAAATCGATGCCCGTGTCCGCGACGGCGCGGAACCGGTCGACGCCGTGCGCGACGGCTCTGTCAGCCGCCTGCGCCCGGTCCTGCTGGCCGCCTCGACCACCATCCTGGGCATGACCCCGCTGCTGTTCGATGCGTTCTTCCAGGCCATGGCGGTGACCATTATCGGCGGCCTCGCCTTTGCAACGATCCTGACCATGATCGCTGTACCGACGATCTATGCGCTGTTTTTCGGGATCCGGGCCGGACAAGCGGAGAAAATCGTCGATCAAGCCGCCGACACTGCTTGACCCCAGCCGGATACAGAGCGACCTTCCAAACCCATGGGGTCCCTCTCTTCTGCTCACAATATCAGCGATTTGCGAGAGCTGGCGCGCAAGCGACTGCCGCGCATGGTGTTCGACTATATTGATGGCGGAGCGGATGACGAGGTCACGCTGCGGGACAATCCCGGGCGCTATGCCGACTACAAGCTGAATTTCAAGACGCTGGTCGATGTCTCCGAGATCGACATGCGCACCTCGGTGATGGGCGCTGACAGCGCGGCCCCCATCGTGGTGACACCCACGGCCGCCCAGCGCCTCTTCCATCCCAAGGGCGGTGAGAGCGCGGTTGCGCGCGCCGCCCGGAAAGCCGGGCTGATCTACTGCCTCTCCACCCTCGGCTCGACCACGATCGAGCGTGTCGCCGAGCTGACGGATGGGCCGAAATGGTTCCAGGTCTATGTCTGGAAGGACCGGGCCATCGTGGAAAAGGCCCTCGAGCGTGCCCGGGCCGCGGGTTTTACCGGCGTTATCCTGACGGTCGATGTCCCGGTGGCTGGCAATCGCGAACGCGATCATGTCAACGCCTTCACCATCCCGCCAAAGATCAATGCCAGGACGGTCAGCCAGGTGCTCGCCCGGCCGGGCTATCTGACGGACATGCTGACCTCGCCCGAGATCGCCGCGGCCAACTGGGCCGACATGGACACCGGCGGCATGGGGATTATCGAATTCCTGAACTCCCAGTTCGACCGCACGGTCACCTGGGAGGACGCCCGTTGGATGAAAGAGGTCTGGGGCGGACCGTTCGCAATCAAGGGCATCTGCCGCGCCGATGATGCGCGCCGCTGCCTGGACGCCGGCGCCGACGCCGTCTGGATTTCCAATCATGGCGGCCGCCAGCTCGACACCTCGCCGGCGACGATCGACACCCTGCCCGACATTGTCGCAGCCGTGCGCGGACAGGCTGACATCATCCTCGACGGGGGCATCCGCCGCGGAACGGATATCATCAAGGCCATCGCCCTGGGTGCTACCGCCGTCGCCGTCGGACGCCCCTATCTCTATGGCCTGGGCGCGGCGGGCGAGGCCGGGGTCAGCCGGGCGCTGGAATTGCTGATGACCAGCCTGGAACGCGACATGGCCTTGACCGGGGTCGCAAAACTCTCAGATCTCACACCAGACTTTGTTCGCCGCCCTTAAGGAGCGTCACCATGTTTGCAGCTGAAAGCCTCGTTCGGACCCTGATCAACCAGGGCGTCGACACCTGTTTCACCAATCCGGGCACCTCGGAGATGCACATGGTCGCCGCGCTCGACCGGGTGGACGGCATGAAATCGGTGCTGTGCCTGTTCGAAGGTGTCGCGACCGGCGCCGCTGATGGCTATGCGCGCATGTCCGGAAAACCCGCCGCAACGCTGCTGCATCTCGGGCCCGGCGCAGCCAACGGCCTGGCCAACCTCCACAATGCGCGGCGCGCGCATGCGCCGGTCGTCAATATCGTCGGCGATCATGCACAGGATCACCTGCAACATGATGCGCCCCTGACCAGCGATATCGAGGGGGTCGTCGCTCCCATGTCGCGTTGGGTCGGTCGGGTCAGCTCTCCCGGGGAGTTGTCGACCCTGGCCGTGGAAGCGGTGCGCCAGTCCTATGGCCCAGAGCGCGGTGTCGCCAGCCTGGTTCTGCCGGCCGATTGCGCCTGGTCGGACGCCGAACCCGATGTGATTGAGGCCCAGGACCTCCCCGCGCTGCAGCCGGTTGACAACACCCTGATCGATGCTGCGGAAGAGGCCCTGAAAAATGCGCAGAACCCGCACATCCTGCTGGGCAATAATGCCTGCCTGGACGAGGGGCTGGAGGCGGCCGGGCGGCTTGCCGAAGCGACCGGGGCCAAGCTTTTCATGGACACTTTCATCGCTCGCATTGCCCGTGGGCATGGCCGGATTGCCCCCAAGCGTCTGAGCTATCTGGGCGCCGAGGCGATGGAGGAACTCAAGGACGCCGATTTGCTGATCGTTGCCGGCACCAAGTCGCCCGTCGCTTTCTTTGCCTATCCGGGAGAACGCGGCCAGTTTGCGCCAGAAGGTGTTCCGGTTGTGCCGCTGGGCGGCCCGGAAGGGGATACGGTCGCCGCTCTCAATACGCTGGCTGACCGCTTCGATGCTCCGGCTCGACCGTCTGTGCCGGAGAAGGCCCAGGCCCCCAAACTCTTCCCGGAGGCCGAGCTCAATCCGGGGTTTGTCGGCATTTCCATGATGCGCCACATGCCGGAGGACAGCGTGATCTGTGATGACGCCACCACGTCCGGCATGGGGGTCTTTCCGTGGATCACGTCAGGCCCCCGCCATGACTGGCTGTGCCTGACCGGCGGGTCGCTGGGATCGGGCATGCCGCAGGCCGTTGGCGCTGCCCTGGCCTGCCCCGACCGCCAGGTTTTCGCCCTGTGCGGGGATGGTGCAGCGGCCTACACGCTGCAGGCGCTGTGGACGCAGGCCCGCGAAAATCTCAACATCATCAACGTTGTGTTCGCCAATCATTCCTACCTGGTGCTCAATTTCGAACTGGCCCGCGTCGGCGCCGGCGAACCCGGCCCGGCGGCCCAGCAAATGCTGTCACTGGACAACCCGAAGATGGACTGGGTGAAAATTTCCGAAGGTTTCGGAGTGCCGGCCCAGACGGCCAGTACGGCGGGCGAATTCGACGCCGCACTGGTCCGCGCCCTCAAGGCCGGAGGCCCCCAGACGATCGTGGCCGAAATCTAGCCGGCTGCGGCCCGCACCGGCGTTTTGGCTTCCGCTTCCGCCATGCGGCGGAAGACAGCGCGCAGGCCATCAATGCCGACCGGCTTGGCCAGGTAATCCGTGAAGCCGGAGTCGCGCAGCTGTTGCTCGTGACCGTCCGACGCCAGAGCCGTCACCGCAACAATGCGGGTATCGTCACAGGCAGGCACCTCGCGGATGCATTTCATCGCTGTGACCCCGTCCATCTGCGGCATCTGGATATCCATCAGGATCATGTCGTAGGGCTTCATGGTCGCCAGATTGATCGCCTCACGACCGCTCGAGGCAACATCGACCGTGAGCCCGTTCGCACGCACGGTATTTTGCATCATGGCCCGCAGGACCAGCTGGTTAGTCGCAACATCGTCAACGAGCAGAAGGCGGAAATCGTCAGGGATCTCCACGGGCTGGTTGTCGACTTCCGCAGTCGCCAGCTCGGCAGCTTCGCCCGGCGCATTCTGGATGGAAATCTTGAAGCTCGAGCCCTGGCCTGGCGCGCTGCGCAGGTGGACCTTGCCGCCCATCGCCCGAGCCAGCTTGTCGCAAATGGCGAGCCCCAGCCCGGTACCGCCGTATTGGCGCTTGGTCGACATGTCGACCTGGCTGAAGGCCTCAAAGATACGCCCCTGCTTGTCCTGGGGAATGCCGATGCCGGTATCCTCGACATCAATCCAGGTCTCGACGCGCTGGTCCTCCAGCTCGCGCTGGTCAACCTGGACGGTGATCTTGCCCCGGTGCGTAAATTTCACCGCGTTGGACAGGAGGTTGTTGAGCATCTGTCGCAGCCGCAGGACATCACCGCTGAG
>JAYZXG010000095.1:0-5931 GCA_036141435.1 Pseudomonadota bacterium
ACCAGCCTGGATGATCTGGGCCTGAAAACGACGATGGAGGACTTTGATACAGCCCTCCACCTGAGTTTTGTCGAGATTTTCGGCGATGCGAAACGCGTCGATGCGCCGGATCTCAGCGCCTATCAGACCGCCGCCTAGGCGTTCGAACTAGTCTTTCGACTTGTCGTCCGGGGCCGTGTCCTCGGGCGCTGCGTCTTCGGCAGGCGCGTCTTCAGCGGGAGCTTCCTCGACGGGCTCGTTCTCAACGGGAGCCGCCTCCACAGGAGCTTCCTCAGCTGGCGCTGCTTCAGCCGCTTCCGGCGCGGTTTCCTCGGCCGGTGCCGCCGCCGGCTCGGACGGTGTCAGCGGCTCCGGATTCATCATGGAGGGGGTCGTATCGCGCACACCCTCCAGCGAGCCCCCAAGGCGCTTCATCTGCGAAAACCAGATCGCAAACAGCGCGATGACCAGCCAGAAGCCCATGAAGGACGGCGTGGAGGACGCGGACATGATCTGGGCCGCCACGGCCTCATCGCTCTGGATGTGAGCCACCACGGCTTCCATGAATTGCTGGTCCGCGGACAATTCCTGCATCACGACCGGATCATTCGCGTCGAACCCGTTGGCCGTCGCATAGTCCAGCATCTGCTGGTAAACCGCCGTGGCGACGCCGAAAAAGGCGGCAATACCCTTGACCAGGATCGCGATGCCAAGCGGCAGCATGGCCAGGCCACTGCCCCGCTCGACATAGCGCAGGCGATTGGCGTGCAGGGAGAAGACGAAGAACCATACCGCCAGCATGCCCAGCCAGCCACCGATCAGCGGCACGCCCGAGGACAGGCGCGCGAAATCGATGATCGCCAGAACCAGTATTCCCAGCAGGAATGCGGTCGTCGATGCGCGGTAGACGGGAAGGAATAATACTCCGGGATTCATCGCTCAGCCCCTTTGGCGAAATCACTTGCAAGCTTTGTCTGCGAAGAGCCGAGGGCCGTCAATCCGAAAACGCGGACGCGCTTCAGCTCGCCGCGACCGGCTTGAGATTGAACATGTAATAGCCCAGCGCGCCATTGACGATCACCGACTGAAGCACGTTCTGGAACATCCGTCCCGGCGACATCGACAGATAGGAGGCATAGCCCGCCTCCCCGCTCAGCTGGAGCCCGAACAGCGGCCCCAGAACCAATCCGGAGATGATACCCAGCACAACACCGGCGAGGATGGCCAGGAGTGTCATCCACCCGGACCGCCCGGCATCGTGAAAGCGTTTCGAGAAGATGCAGATCCAGCCGAACATCAGGACCAGTCCGACAACAAAACCGACAATCCCCATGATCAGGCCCAGCCCGGGCACCAGGGACAGGAGATTGACGACGATTCCGGCCACAACGATGAAGACCAGTCCCTGCGCGAACGCCATTGGCGACAGCTTGCCGCCCGCGCCGAACAGGATGCGCGTGATATCATTCGGATCGATAATGAAGGCCTTGAAGTCCATGACAGTCTCCCTGTGTGATAGGCAAGCTTAGCCGTTCAGGCGAAACATGGAAGGCGCGTTCGCGCAAAAGGCGAGCTAGTCGCGGTCGGTCGCACGCGCATTGATCGCCGGCGCAGCGCCATAGGCATTGTCGCCACTGTCGCCCACAGCCAGTCCGACCCAGAGCGTGTAGATCAGCCAGACCAGATTGGTCAGGCCCAGAACGCCCAGCAGGCTGCCACCGGCCGAGATCATCGCCCAGGGGCTGACATCACCGTCCGAGAACACCGCCGTCAGGATGGCGCCTCCGAGCACCATCATGGCAAGCCCCCAAGCCACCAGGCCGACCAGCCAGGGCACAGCGTGCCAGAGCGCCGAGCGCCCGGCGTCATGCAGGCGCTTGCCATAAACGGCGATGCCGACCCAGATCAGGACCAGCCAGATCAGCCCGCCCAGCAGCGGGATGGCATGCAGGAGAAGGTTGGCCAGCACGAGAACAGCCACGCCGCGCCAGAAATCGCCCTGGCCGATGCGTCCATTCGGGTTGAACAGCAGATATTGCCAATCCATGCCTCATCCTCCCCCGGTATCGGGTCTATTCGAACTCGATCATCAACTCGTCAGCGGCAACGGAAGCGCCCGGCTCGACATTGATGGATTTGATCACACCGTCCTTCTCGGCCCGGATGACGTTTTCCATCTTCATGGCTTCCACCACGAGCAGCGCCTCGCCGGCCTTGACCTCCTGCCCCGTCTCCACATCGACGGTCACGATGAGACCGGGCATCGGGGAAATGACCAGCTTGGCCGTATCCGCCTTTTCCTTGACCGGCAGCAAGGCATGCAGCTCGGCCGCACGCGGGGTACAGACCACCGCCATTGCAGCATAGCCCCGGTGACGCAGGGCAAAGCCCTCCGTACGGGTCGAGGCTTCCAGCGAGAAATCGCGATCATCCAGGCTGGCTTCGAACAGGCTGCAGCCCGGCGTCCAGGCCGTCGACAGCGTCTGGCGCTCCTGGGTCAGGCCCGGCGACCAGATCTGGGCCTCGCCCTCACCGGTCATGGTAATTTCCACCGGCACCCGGCGCTCGTCCATCAGCACGATCCATTCGCGCGTTTCCGGCTGTGCGATCTCGGCCACCCGGCCGGAGGTCTGGCCCGCCCGGCGCGTGAGCATTTCGTGCATATAGGCCGCGGCGCTGGCCATGTAGATCAGCTGTTCATCGCGCGGACGCGTGCCGTTGAAGCCTTCGGGGAAGTGTTCCGGGATGTAGCCGGTATGAATGCGTCCGGAGCGGAAATCCGCCTCGTCCAGGACGGCTGACAGGAAAGGCGCGTTGGACTGCAGGCCCTCCACGTGCAGGCGGTCCATGGCCGCTGCCAGCGTATCGATCGCGTCTTCGCGGGTTTTGCCATAGCCGATCACCTTGGCAATCATCGGGTCATAGAAGAGCGAGATCTCGTCGCCTTCGCGCACACCGCTGTCGATGCGCAGCTCACCCTTGCCCAGAGGACCTTCCGCCGGCTCGATAAAGCGCTTGAGGCGACCGATCGACGGCAGGAAGCCGCGATACGGGTCCTCGGCATAAAGGCGGGCCTCGACAGCCCAGCCATCGATACCGACATCACGCTGGGAGATCGAAAGCTTCTCACCTGCAGCCGACAGGATCATCTGTTCAACCAGGTCGAGCCCACAGATCAGCTCGGTGACCGGGTGTTCCACCTGCAGGCGGGTATTCATTTCCAGGAAGTAGAAATTGCGGTTCTTGTCGACGATGAACTCGACCGTACCCGCGCTGTCATAGTCCACAGCTGCCGACAGGGAGACCGCCTGCGCGCCCATGGCTTCGCGGGTCTTCTTGTCGAGGAAGGGCGACGGGGCCTCTTCCAGGACTTTCTGGTTGCGGCGCTGAACGGAACATTCGCGCTCGTTGAGATAGACCACATTGCCGTGTTTATCGCCCAGCACCTGGATCTCGATATGGCGCGGTTCCTCGATGAATTTCTCGATCAGGATGCGGTCGTCGCCAAAGGAGGTCTTGGCCTCGTTGCGCGCGGCCGTGAACCCTTCACGCGCCTCGGTTTCATTGTGAGCGATGCGCATGCCCTTGCCGCCGCCACCGGCGGAGGCTTTCAGCATCACCGGATAACCGATGGCGTTGGCTGCGGCGACAGCGGTTTCGGCGTCAGAGATCTCGCCATCCGCGCCAGGGATCGTCGAGACACCGGCCTTGGCCGCGAGCTGTTTGGAGCGGATCTTGTCACCCATCGCATCGATGGCGTTCACATTCGGACCGATCCAGGCCACGCCGATCTCTTCCAGCGCCTTGGGGAATGCGGCGTTCTCTGACAGGAAGCCAAAGCCCGGATGCACGGCATCGGCGCCCGTCTGCTTGATGGCGTCCAGAATCGCGTCCATGCGCAGATAGCTCTCACCCGGCGGCGGCGGCCCGATGAACACAGCCTCATCCGCCATTTCAACCGCCAGGCTGTCGGCATCCGCCTCGGAGTAGACGGCCACTGTGGCAATGCCCAGCTTGCGGCACGTCTTGATGACACGAACAGCGATCTCGCCGCGATTGGCGATGAGGATTTTCTTGAACATGGAGACCCCAAACTGAAACAGGCGAATGCCCGGGTTCCCGAGGGGTTTAGCGTGGCTTGGGCATCAGCATCAAGCGCAGAGATGCGCGAGGCTTAATCATCCTCACCCAGATGCTCCAGCCAATCCGTTTCCGTGCTTCTCAGTCGCGCGATCACCGAAACGAGGAAGGCAGTGGACCAGCCGATCAGCAAAAAGCCGTTAAAGCCCTCTATCGCGCCCACCAGGCGCCATTTGTTGTCGATGATGACATCGCCATAGCCCAGCGTCGTGAACGTCGAGGTGGAGAAATAGAGCGCCGTTTCGAAATCCTCGAAAGCGCCCAACAGCATGTAGACACCGGCATAGGCCCAGATTTCCACGGCATGGATCAAAAACAGTCCCAGCACGACCAGCAGGATAAAGATCATCTGGCGCAGCGGGCTTGTGTGCGGGCGCAGCTTGGGCGAGCGCTTGCGCATGACTTCCATCAGGAAGACCAGGCCGACCATATGAATGGCGACGGTGGAAACGGCCATAAGACTTGAAACAAACAGCGCGGCGATCATTCTAGGCCCCTGGGGCAAGCTGTGGTCAGACCCGACGACTGCCGCACTTGTCCCGGCAAAGCAAGCGCCCGCGCACCGCAGGCAATCCGTTTGGGGGATAAAATGAGCAAGCCGATCTATCGCGTATCATCGATTTCACGCCCGCTGGAAGCGAAATACCCCTCCAATCGGGCCGTGCTGATTCTGCTGCCGGTAATCCTGCTGGCCACGGCGGCGCTGCGGATGAGCCAGGCAGAGACTTCGTTGATGACGGCGGCCTTTGGCGGGCTCGAGGCGATGTTCGGAGCCTTCCTGATCTGGGCCATCGGCAGGGAACTGGACCCGGATCGCAACCCCGGCGCCTTCATCGCCATGGCGGCCATCCTGCCCCTGGTCTATCTGGGTTATGAGCTGTCGCTGTGGACGCTGGCATTCGTGTTGATGGCCATGCGTGTGGTCAACCGGACGGTCGGCAATCCGGTCCGGCTCGGCGATATGGCCGTGGTCCTGGCCCTCGCCGCGCTCGCCGTCTTCCGCGACGGCTATTCCGAGATGGGTTATGTGGCCGGCCTTGCCCTCGCCCTCGACGCGTTTCTGGACCGCAAGCGAACCCTCAACCTCGTCGGTGCCATGATCGCTGTGGCGTTCTCGATGTGGAATCTGATCGAGCTGGAAGGCGATCTGCGGGCTCTCCTCCTGTCCGCGGTCGAGGTCATGCCGCAAATGGCGCTGTACGCCGCCCTGGCCGTGCTGGTGCTGGGTGTGCTGCACGCCCTGTTGCTGGGACGTATCCACAGTGTGGGTGACGCCACCGGAGAACCCCTCTCGGGATTGCGGGTTCGCGGCGGTATCGTGATCGCGACGCTGGCAGGGCTGGCCATGCTGACAGAGGGTGAAGCGGGCCTGATGGCTGGCCTTGGCCTTTACGCAGCGATTCTGGGCGTTGCGCTGGGCCGGTTCTGGCCGTCCAGGGGCTAGTCGTTAGTATCGTCGGCGGATCCGACCAGGATCATGTTTCCCGACTGAAAGGCAGAGAAACCCTCGGCTTTGATCCAGCCATGGCGGCAGGTTCCGGAATAATTGCGGGCCCGCCCCGGCTGGGGGTCCACGCCACAGGTTTCGAGGTTGGGACCATAGATGACGCCGATCCACTCCCCGGATGTCTCGCTGTCGGAGCTCACCTGGCAACCATAGACCACCTCGCCCGACCGGACGGTGTCCACCGGCGCATAATCCTCACCGGGACCGGTATGTACGGGCAGGATGCCAAAACCACGCTCATCACCGCGTGATATGCGTTGCTCGATACGTCCGGTCAGACAGGCACCGCCATCATCGCCGCCGAT
>JAYZXG010000096.1:0-8008 GCA_036141435.1 Pseudomonadota bacterium
CGCATCACCGCGATCTCGTCTGCCAGGATCAGCGCCTCGGCCATGTCATGGGTCACCAGAACAGCAGAGAATCCGAGCTCCGCCTGCAGGCGCTTGAAATCGCGCTGCAAGTCGTCGCGGGTCAGCGGGTCTAGCGCGCTGAAGGCCTCGTCCATGAGCACCAGGTCCGGCTTGCCGGCCAGCGCCCGGGCAAAGCCCACACGCTGTCTCTGTCCGCCGGAAAGTTCATGCGGATAACGCTCGGCCAGCGCGTCGACATCGAGCTGGACCAGCTGCATCAGCTCGCGGACGCGCAACTCGGTGGTCGCGGCGTCCCACTCCAGAAGGCGCGGAACCACACCGATATTCTGACGCACTGTGAAATGGGGAAACAGGCCATCGCCCTGCATCACCCAGCCGATCTGGCGGCGCAGCCGGAACGCATCGGATTGTCGGACATCGAGGCCTTCATAAACAACCGAACCGCCCGAAGGTTCCTCCAGGCGGTTGATGAGTTTCAGCAGGCTCGTCTTGCCACAGCCGGATGTACCGGTCAGCGCAAGCAGTTTCCCGGCATGCAGTGTAAGCGAAACATCACGAACGGCCTCGACGCCGCCCGCATATTGTTTCGACACCCCCCGGAGTTCGAGGACAGGCTGGTCCGGCTTATTCAAGTTCTTCCAGATCGATGTCCAGAATGGTGATCTCGAAGGAGTAGGACGTTTCGCCCTCATCGATGATTTTCGAGACAACACCCAGACACTCATCGCCGATATGGATCTCGGCACATTCGTCCGGACGATTGCGACGCTGGACCTGGAGATCCGGATTCAGCTTGCCGCAAAGGAATTGCTGCAGTTTGACCGCCTCGATCGGCGTGATGTTCTTGTCCACGGGAGCTCTCCAAGTGGGGGATTCGTTTGGCCCGTAACTAAGCGCACCCGGCCGGGGCGCGTCCAGAGCCTAGCTTCATTTACAGGTGACAATCAGCGCTGCCTAGTCCGGCAGGCGCTGATCCATGGAGCGCGCGGGTTGCGGGCAGCAATCGCCCACAATCTTGGCCGGGACACCCGCAACCGTGCAACCAGCCGGAACCGGCTTGAGAACGACAGATCCTGCCGCGATCCGGGC
Source organism: Pseudomonadota bacterium (assembly GCA_036141435.1). Taxonomy (GTDB): domain Bacteria; phylum Pseudomonadota; class Alphaproteobacteria; order Caulobacterales; family Maricaulaceae; genus Maricaulis. Next base: position 1,111 of record JAYZXG010000096.1, read on the forward strand.
GCCATCACCAATCTCGATATTCCCGAGCACCTTGGCGCCTGCGCCGATCAGCACGCCGCGACCGACCTTGGGATGCCGGTCTTCATGCGACGCCCCGGTACCGCCCAGGGTCACTTCATGCAGCAGGGAACAATCATCGCCGACGATCGCAGTCTCGCCGATCACGACGGACGTGGCGTGGTCGATCATCACCCCCTGGCCGATTTGAGCGGCCGGATGGGCATCAACCCCGAAGCGCTCAGACACCCGGCTCTGCAGGTGGAAAGCCAGGGTTTCGCGCCCCTGTCCCCACAGCCAGTGCGCCACGCGATGCGCCTGCAGCGCGTGATAGCCCTTGAAGTAGAGGAAGGGCTGCAGGAAGCTCCTGCACGCCGGGTCACGCTCCTCAACGGCGACCATGTCGGCTGCTGCCTGTTCAGCGATCTTCTCATCGCCTTCCAGCGCAGCTTCCGCGACATCGCGCGCCAGCATCATGTCCAGCTGGGCATCCGCCAGCTTGGAGGCGAGGCGATAGGCCAGCGCGTGGGAAAAATGGTCATGCCGCAAGACGGCAGCATTGAGGAAACTGGCGAGGATCGGCTCTTCCGCCGCCGCAGCAGCCGCTTCCACACGCAGACGGGCCCAGACTGAATCGACACCAGTGCGCGCAGCAATCGGGCTTTCTGAAAGTGACATCTCGGTGTCCTCCTGACCGTCACCCCTGCAGCATGGCACGGGCGAGCTCCGGCTCCAATAAACCTTCACGGGCCATGTAGTAAGCCTTGAAGACCATTACCAGTGTAAGGGACTCCAGAATGGCGCCGGACTGGCATTCCTTCAGCAGGTCCCTGAACGCGATCCGGCGCGTTTCAAGCACTTCGGACGGATCGGGATTGACCTGTCCGGGCTCGAGCCCGGTGGCGATGAAACCGACCCCGCTCTCGTCACTGATCGCATTGGACAGTTCCAGCTGCAGGATTTCCTGCCAGTGGCGCGCCACAAAACCGGTCTCTTCCTCCAGCTCGCGCGCGGCCTCTTCCCGAGCCGAGGCGCCCGGATCGCCCCCACCCTCCGGCAGTTCCCAGCTGTAGTGGTCATGCGGAAAACGGTGCTGGCCGACCAGCAGCGTGTCGCCATTCTCGAACAGGGGCAGCACAGCCAGGGCGCGATTCTTGAAGTGCACGACACCATAAAGTGCCGGCGCGCCGTCCGGCCGGGTGGCATCGAAGGCATCGATCCGCATCCACGGGTTCTCGTACTTCACCTCGACGCCATGCACCGTCCAAGGCCCGCGCTTTTCATCCATGTCGAACTCCCGTCATCGCGGCAGCTCTATTGGCATTGCACGGGCCCTGCAAGCCGACTATTCGGCCGGCAAGGCCTCGCCACTGTTTCCATGTCGCTTGACCGCTGCCAGCAGGCGTTCAGCCTTGCTTTGGCTACGCATCAGCAGAACGAAGGCCGAGGGCGCGAAGATCAGCGCCAGAATGGCCGACCCACTGACCCCGCCGACCATCGCCGACGCGAAAGGCAGCCAGAAATTGTCGCCAGAGAGCAACAGCGGAATGAAACCACCGATCGTCGTCATCGTGGTGGAGACGATATGACGTGTCGCATCCATCACCGTGGACACGACGCCATCCGCGTCCAGGGCCGAGGCTTCCGGCGACACGCGCAGCGCAGACAGCACCACGATCGCTCCATTGATCGACAGCCCCATCAGGCCCATCGAGCCAACGATCGCGTTGAAGCCCATGGGCGTCCCGAACAGCCAGACGCCGAACATGGCGAGGCCGACCGACAGAAAGGCCACGATGAGGATCACTCCGGCGAAACGGAAGCTGTTAAAGGCCAGCACTACCGAGCCGATCATCAAGACGAGCAGCGGGACAGCGGTGCCCAGCAGGTTGCCGACGGCATCCCCCCGCTCAGCCGCTTCGCCGCCCATTTGCAATTCATATCCCGGCTGCAGTTCCAGGCCGGCCTCGTCCAGGCGCTCCATGAAGGATGACAGGGCCGTTGCCGGCAGGGTGAACGGGTCCAGATAGGCATAGATGCGGTTGATCCGGCGGCCGTCCTCGTGCGGAATCTGTGCCACTTGTGGCGCCAGCGTGACGTCGCCCAGCGCCGACAATGGCGCAGCGACCAGCTCGCCTCCGGCCGTTCGCAATGGCGTCCCGGAAACATCGCTCAGGCTGGACCGGCGGTCCGCGCTGGCAATGATCCGCACCGGCAATTCCTCGATACCTTCCAGAACGCTGCCACCGACAACACCATCAAGGTCGCTGCGCAGCTGGTTGGCCAGGTCGCCAAGGCGCAGGCCGGCGAGCTCGGTGGAGGCCTCGTCCGCCATGACACGGGCCACCGGAGCGCCCATCTCCAGCTGCGCCATCGTGTAGGTCACGGTCGGCGTCGCCGCGAGCAGCGTGCGAAGTTCATTGCCGATACGATCCAGCTCGGCCAGTTCCGGCCCGACCACTACGAGTTCGATCGGCGCCGGGATGGGCGGGCCCTGCTCGAATGGCAGCGTGAGAACACGGGCCTGCGGAAACTCGCGCATCATCTCCTGCTGCAAGCGCGGCAGGATACGCGCGGTCGCCTGGGCCGACTGCGTGTGCACAAAACCGGCGGCGTAGTTGGAAACACCCGACTTGTTGCCGACGACGTTGTAATAGGTCCGCGGCGCACTCTCGCCGATCGTCCATGTCACACGGTCCACACCATCATAGGCCTCGATGATCTGGCGAGCGCGCTCGGTCTGGCGACGAGTCTCCTCGATCGATGCGGTGGACGGCAGTTCCAGTTCGAGCTGGAACATGTCGCGGTCCGTGGGCGGGAAGAATTGCATCGGCAGGGTCGACGCCGCCACGAAGCCGGCAATCGGCAACACGATGGAGGCTGATATCCCGACCCAGGGACGATCGACGACGATGGTCAGGACGCGGCGATAGATCCACGCCAGCGGGGCCACGTGCAGTCCTGTGCGCCAGAAGCGGCGCGGACCACCATTGATCTTGGGGTCATCGAACCAGGCCGCCAGAGCCCCCACGACCGTCATCGCCAGCAAGAAGGACGCGGTGATCGCAAAGATGACCGATATGCCGATCATGGAGATGAACTCGCCGGCCGATCCTGGCATCAGGGCAATCGGTGCGAATGCGAATACCGTGGTCAGGGTCGATGCCAGCAGTGGTGCGAACAGCAAGCGGACGGCGCCGTCCAGCGCTTCCAGCGGGGACTGCCCCTTCGCCCGGAGCAGGCGGTATTCCTCCACCACGACGATAGCGTTGTCGATCAGCAGGCCGAGGGCCACAACCAGGCCGGTCACCGACATCTGGTGCAGCGGTTCATCGAACAGCCGCATCAGCAGCATCACGGTCAGAACCGTCAGCGGCAGCGCCGAGCCGACGATGAAAGCGGCACGCCAGCCCATCATCAGGAACAGAACACCGAAGACGATCAGGGCCGAATATCCCAGATTGGTCGCCAGCCCATTCAGGCGCGACTCAACATAATCGCCCTGGCGGAAAATCGTCTCCACATGGATCCCGGGCACGCTGTCGGCAAAATCGGCGACAACGGCATCGGCCTGTTCGGCCCACAGGTCCGCCCGCAGGTCGGGCTGCAGATAGGCCGCCACAAGAACGGTACGCTGACCATTGGTCGTCGCAAGGGAGCGCGTTGGCGTACGCTCCCCGCGACTGACCTCCGCCACATCGCCCAGACGCACAAAACGGCCCTCGGAGCCATCGGTCAGGGCAATGGACCGGATCCGGTCAATTCCGTCGAACTCGCCGTCGATTTCCACACCGAGATCGGTCGCACCCGCACGGATCTCACCGGCGGGAGCCTTGGCGTCTGCGCTGCTTGTCAGACGGGCCACATCAGCCACGCTCAGGCCGAGCGAAGCCAGCCGCTCCGGATCGACCTCGACGCGGATTTCTTCTTCGGCCTCGCCATAGATACGCGTCTCTTCCGTCCCCGGCATATTGCGGAGTTCACGCTCCAGATCGAGCCCGAGACGAGACAGGATGGCAATATTCTCCTCACCCGCATCAGCCCAGCTGAGCGCGACAATGATGGTCGCAGCACCGATATACTGGCGGTCGACATCCGGCGCGCCGGCACTCTCGGGCAGGATGGGGCGTACGCTGTCGACCTGTTCGCGAATCTGGGTCCAGGTCTGATCAACCTCGGTTTCCGAGAGATCTTCACGAATGGACATGCCGATCACGGAGACGCCGGAGCGCGAGGTCGAAAAAGTCTCCTCGATCTCGGCCAGTTCGTTCACGGCATCTTCGAGCGGTTCCGTGATCAGGGCCTCGACACGCTCGGCTGACGCGCCCGGGTAAGGCGTGGTGATGATGCCGTAGCGTTCAACAAGGGTCGGATCTTCCTGGCGCCCCAGCGAGAAGAAGGCGCCAAGACCGGCGGCGATCAACAGGACGATCGCGAGGACCGTCAGTCGGTGATAGCGATAGAAGAGCGTGGCCATTACTGCGCCTCCGCGCCCGCTTGCAGCGCGACGCGTTGACCTGTCGTCACACGCTGAAGACCGGCCGCCAGGATGTATTCGCCGTCAGCGACGGCGCCGCGCACAAACGCACGATCGGCCTCGACACGCACCGCTTCGACGACGCGCGCCTCCAGCCGGTAATCACCTTGTTCCGGCTGGAGAATGAATACGGACCAGAGCCCCCGACGGCTCTCCGAGAGTGCATCCGTCGGCACCCAGAAACCGCGCGCTCCAACCGGTGTCTCGACCACCAGTCGTGCAATTTCGCCAATGATGACCGGCTGATCCGCAGCAATGTCAAACACGGCCGCGACGGTCCGGGTCTGTCGATCCATCAAGCCGGTATTGGATCGGAAGACGGCGAAGAAGTCTCCGCTCTCGCCCTCGAAACGATACCGTTCGCCATCGCTCAGGTTGCCGATCACCGAAGCAGGCAGACCGATGCGAACTTCGCGTGCACCTGTTTCAACCACCTCCAGGATGGGGCTCCCGGGCCCGGCAATCGCGCCCTCATCACTGAAGCGCGCCGTGATCACACCGTCATAAGGTGCTTCGATGATGGTCAGGTCGAGCTGGACACGCATGGCGTCAGCGGACGCGGCCGCCGCGTTCTGGCGGGCCTGCGCAGCATCGGCAGACGTGACCACCTCATCGAAGCGCTGCTGGGAGATATGACCCCGTTCGAGCAGAACCTGCTGGCGGTCCTGCGTATCGCGGGCCAGAGCCGTCTGGGCGGCGGCCTCACGCGTCTGGGCGTCGGCGGCTGCGATCTGGGCCTGCAGCGTGCGCGTGTCCAGACGGGCGAGCGCCTGCCCTGCCGAGACGACATCGCCAACATCGACCATTACGGCATCGATGCGGCCTCCCTGCTGAAAACCGAGCGCGCTCTGGCGGCGTGCGGAAACGACGCCGGGGAAGCGTTCCTCGATCAGCGCATCGTCCTCATAGGTGACACGATAGGCCGAGACCGGCATGGGCGCCGGGCTAGCCTCGGCGAGATTGGCTTCCGCGCGCCATGCGGACACCCCAAAGACGCTGGCTGCAATAACCGCCGCACCCACGGCGACCATGGTTCCAGCGCCAATCCGAAGTCGTTTCGCCAACATGAGACTTGTCCTCGCTCAAATACTGAGGCGAGAGATAGTGTCTCAAACCGAGTTTGAAAAGTGAACGACGTTTACTTTTGTGCGCATAGCAATTATGCGTCAGCGCATAGCCCGCGCATGATCATGTCAGTATGGAAATCGATGACGCCTTCGCGGGTCACATGCTCGGATCCCGGCATGCCCGACGGGAAATCTTCAAGACACACCATCAGATTGGTCAGCCCGTGCAGGCTGGCCCATACGGATTTGGAAGCAACGTGCGGATCCATCTTGCGGAACGCCCCCTCCTCCATGCCCTTTTCAATCATGGAAACGAGTTTGGATTCCGCCTGATAGGCCACCTCGTCCTCGGAATGCACATGCGGCTCCATGCGCGCCGAGGCGGAAAAGGCCATCATGTAATGATTGGGCTCTTCCAGGCCGGTCTCGATATAGGACTTCATGCATCGGCTGCACAGCTGGGCGGTCTCGCCGCCCTCCTCGATCGCCTCGTGAATGCGTTTCAGCAGGCGCTCGAAGAAGAGGTCGCGGATGGCCTCGAACAGATCATCCTTGGACGAAAAATACTTGTAGATGGCGGCCGGGCTGTAGTCGATTGCCTCAGCCAGGCGACGCATGGAAATGCCTTCCTCGCCTTCACTGGAGAAGATTGCTTCAGCGGCATCAATGATGGCTTCGCGCACCTTGCGGCGGCGGCGATCCGCCGGCGTGTCATCATCGATGGAGATTTCTGCGTTCATGCCCAATACTACTCCCCCCGGAGCCCTTTTGTCGAAACACTTGTCAGCCCTAAGATATAACGAGCTGCAAAGTGATTGGTCAAAGATACTGATATTTTAGGGAAGAAAACCTCATAATGAATGAGAGCAAACTGCCTGATTTTCCCCAGCCCGGTGAGCGGCTCGCCCCGGCTCACGAATCGCACGAAGCGCTGGAATTATTGACACGTCGCCGGTCCACACCGGCGATCGGATTGAGCGAACCCGGGCCCGACGAAGCCCAGGTCCGGCACCTGCTCGGCATTGCGGCCCGCGTGCCGGATCATGGCAAGCTGGCGCCCTGGCGCTTCATCCTGTTCGAAGGCGAGGCGCGCACAAGTTTTGGCAATGTGCTCGGCAAGATCTGGGCGGCCAAGAACGCCGAGGCCAGCCCGGAGCAGATAGACTTCGAGCGCAATCGCTTCAATCGAGCGCCCCTGGTCATCGCCGTGATTTCCTGTGTCACGGAAAAACACCCGATTCCGGTCTGGGAGCAGGAACTCTCGGCCGGTGCCGCCTGCCAGAACCTGCTGATCGGC
>JAYZXG010000097.1:0-6167 GCA_036141435.1 Pseudomonadota bacterium
CCTGAATATGACTGGAATGATTATGAGGGTCTCGACGTTGAAGGTAAGACCGTGGTGATGTTTGTCAACGATCCCGGCTACGCGACACAAGATCCTGAGCTCTTTAACGGTAATGCGATGACCTATTACGGTCGGTGGACGTATAAATACGAGGAAGCCGCACGCCAGGGCGCCGATGGCGTCATTGTCATCCACCAGACGGCGCCGGCATCCTACGGCTGGAATGTCGTTTCCGGGTCCTGGACGGGTTCACAGCTGGACCTTGCACGCGAGCCGGGTGAAGGCACGTTTGCCGGCGTTGAGAGCTGGATCACCGAGGACGCAGCGCGCCAGTTGTTCGAACTGTCTGGCCTGGACTTTGACGCGTTGACCGCTGCGGCGTCCCAACCGGGCTTCGAAGCCGTTGAAATGACCGGCCTGACAGCGTCCGGCACACTTCGCAATACCACGCGCACCATGGACAGCCGCAATGTTGCCGGCGTCGTCCGCGGCACCGAGCGTCCGGACGAGTTTGTCATCTACACCGCACACTGGGATCACCTGGGTATCCGCTTCGGTGTTGGCGAGGACGGTATTTTCAACGGTGCTGTCGATAACGCCACCGGCACCGCCGCCATCCTGGAAATCGGCGAGACCTTCGCCGCAAACCCGCCGGAGCGCTCGGTCATGTTCCTGGCCGTAACCGCCGAGGAATCCGGACTTCTTGGCTCAGCCTATTACGGTGTGAACCCGATCGAGCCGCTGTCACAAACAGTCGGCGGTATCAATATCGACGCCATCCTGCCCATGGGGCGTTCACGCGATGTCGTCGTGGTCGGCCACGGCGCCTCGGAGCTGGAAGAAATCCTCACCGAGGAGGCAGCAGCTCAGGATCGCTACATTGTGCCGGATCCGAACCCGGAAGCGGGCTATTTCTATCGCTCTGACCATATCTCACTGGCCAAGCAGGGTGTCCCGATGCTTTACGCGGATGGTGGTTTTGACCTGCGGGATGGCGGCACCGAGGCCGGCGAGGCCTTCGGCGCCGACTATCGCGCCAATCGCTATCACGCTCCGGGCGACGAGTATTCGGCGGACTGGAACATGGAGGGCATGGTCGAGGACGCCCAGCTTTTCTACAATGTCGGCAATCGCCTCGCCAATTCCGAGGACTGGCCGAACTGGTATGAGGGCAACGAGTTCCGGGCCCTTCGCGATGCCCAACGCAGCGAATAAGCTCGAACACATGCATTGGAAAAGGCGGCTCAGCGAGCCGCCTTTTTTCTATTCCCAAGGGACGGTCCAGCGCCCGGTCAGGACAGCCTGATCAGAATGTCTTGCGTGTCACAAAACGCTCGCCATGACGCTCTTCCAGCCGGCGTGCATAGGCAGCCTCATCGATGACGGCCCCGGAGTGCACGCAATACACGGTGCGCGCCTCGGAGATTCGGGGCCAGTGAATGAAGTCACACAGGACGTTTTTCATGCCGGATGAGACATTGATCTCGACGGATCCGAGGCTTTGCGCGAAGGCCAGATTGTTCTGGAACATGCCGCTGTCGCGCAGATCGTCCATCGCCGTCATGAAATCTCCGCCGAGGAATTGGGTCACCTTGCGCCCTTCGATTTCCTCGCGGGTAACACCGAACAGATCGACAGCACCGCGCGAGACAGCCTTGAACATGCCCAGAGAGTCGGTGACAAACTCGACGGCCGGATTAAGCGAGACAAGGTCCATCCAGGTCGGCGCGGGCGCGACAACAAAGGCATCCTGCACCAGCTCGGCCATGCGCCGCTTGACGCGTTCCGGCGGGTCGGACTCACCATTTTCCCAACGGGAAATCATGGCCTGCGTCACGCCCAGGTCTGCCGCCAGGGCAGCCTGTTTCAGACGTTTGGACATCCGGAAGTTCCGGATAATCGAAGGCCAGTTCACCTTTCCGGATGCCACAGGCAGGTTCAGATCTTGTGCCACGGTTCCCCCCGTAGGCCCTAAGCTATGGGCGTTGTACGAATTTGGCTTCCAAACTCAGCCTGCAAGGTCTCGAATTCCTGTTCGCTGACCCGCGCTCCGGTGAACACCCAGCGTGGCTTGAGGTCCTCACCCCGTCGCCACCAGTTCATCGAATGCACAAACAGCGTATCACCCGTCCGGGACCCGTCGCAGAGAACATACTTGTCCACACTTTCAACGGTTTCGATACGTTCGTCAAAGAATCCGATTGATTCCAGTCGCAAAAACAGATCCGGCAGGCCACGGGAAAAGCTGTGCGTCAGCGCTTGCCCTTCGCAGGACGCTCGAGCGAGACCGGTTTCCCGGACCATGCCAACGCTGACGGTCTCCAGAATGCCTTCGCCGGAGATAACAGCGGCAATCGCCGGCACGTCGGCAATATATTCGCGCCAGCCAACCATGGGCGCCGATAGGCTTTCCGGCGCGACCAGCTTCAGGAGGCGCTCCTGCATTTGCTTTCCCGGCTCAACCAGGTCAGCTTCCCAGCGTGATACCATCGCCTGGGTCACACCGAGATCATCGGCCAGCGCCATCTGTTTCATGTTATTGGTAAAACGGTACTGCTTGAGCACTTCACCCCAACTCAGATTGTCCGGCTTTGTCGGCCGGTTCATATCTGACGTCATTCGCTCAGAGTGCCTTTCGCACGACCATTTGACCTCCAAGACGCTCTCGCACATCGCGATACACGCCCTCGCTGACGACAGCGGCGGACATCATGCAGAACACGCGCGGCCCCGGCATCAGCACCGGTTTGTGCAGCCCGTGAAGATAAACCTGTTTCCATTCGCCCGAAGCATGACGGAACTCGAATGATTCCGCACTTTCGGCGCTGGCCACCCGTCCCTCGAAAAACCCGTCGTGCATGAAAGCATCGAACAATTCCAGGATCTCGCCCCGAAACAAATGGCGCAGGAAGCGTCCCGACAACTCATCCTGCTCCATGCCGAATAGCCGCGCGAGACCACGCGACACAACGGCAAACCGGCCTGTTACGCCGGCGACACAGATGAGAGCCGGATTCTGGGCGATGCGTTCTTCCCAGACATCGCGCGAAATCGTTGCGCTCTCGGCCCAGTAAAGATCGAATAGCAATTCCTGGATTCGCGGGCTGGGGCGGGCATCGCCGGCCTCCCAGCGCGAGACCATGGTTTGGGTCACAGCAAGCCGATCGGCCAATTGGCCCTGATTGAGACCGGTCGAATGCCGGTAGTGTCGGATCACCGAAGGCCAGTGGAGCTCCGGTAAATCGTGTTCTATCTCAATTGCTGACATGCAACTCTTCCGCCCTTTGAAGAATGCAGCACCCGTTATGGTTATATTTTATAACGCGGTTCGCCGTTCGAGGGAAGATGGTTTCTTCTTCGCACTGATTTGATTGGAAGAACAGGGCATTTTTGAAACTTCTGTGAAATCGGCGCAGTCACGGCGTTCTTTGATTGATCCCGACCGAACAAATGTCCATCTTCCCGCCCAATTGTATATCCGTGTGAGAGCATATCATGGGCGATCTGAGTTTACTGGTTTGGACCTTTTCAATCATCGGGTTCCTACTCGCTGCGTATTCCATCGTCGCCAATGACGCGATCCAGACGTTGGGCACCTTCCTCAGCTCCAATGACAAGCGGCCCTGGTGGGTGCTTTGGCTGTATGCCTGCTCGATCATTGTAGCGGTCATGATCTACGGCTATTTCGCGCTCAATCAGGATATCGCCTTCGGCCGATTGAATACCCTGCCCTACCCGGAAAACGGGGTGCAGTGGTACCACGCCGTCCCGCCGATCTTCCTGCTCCTGCTGACACGGTTCGGCATTCCGGTGTCCACGACCTTCCTGGTCCTGACCATCTTTGCCCTGACCGGCGGCGCCAGCACGGATGGTGTCCTGCCCCGCATGCTGCTCAAGTCCGGCATGGGTTATGTCGTCGCGCTCGGCGCGGCCTTCGTGGTCTATCTCGCCGTGTCGCGCTTCTTCGAGCGCTGGATCGCGGACACCAAGGACCAGCCCCACTCACCGGTCTGGTATGTGCTGCAATGGTGTTCGACGGCCTTCCTGTGGTCCCAGTGGCTGATGCAGGACCTGGCGAATATCTTCGTCTTCCTGCCGCGCACCACCGAGCTGGTGCCGGCCCTCGACAATGCGGGCAATCCCATCATCGAGAACGGTGTGGCGGTGATGGAGACACAGGTCCAGTTCTCGCCCATGCTGCTGATCTTCGCGACCCTGGTGATGCTGGTGCTGCACGCCATCATCTTCCGCGCTCGCGGTGGTGAGATCCAGAAGATCGTCCTGTCCAAGACCAACACCACGGACGTTCGTGCCGCCACGCTGGTCGACTTCATCTACGGCCTCATCCTGTTCTACTTCAAGGAACTCAATGACGTGCCGATGTCCACGACCTGGGTTTTCCTCGGCATGCTGGCCGGTCGCGAAATCGCAATCGCCTATATCGGTGGCCTGCGCGGCAAGCTGGAAGCGCTCTGGGATGTGATCAGCGACATCTTCCGCGCCTTCATCGGCCTGGTCATCAGCGTTGTGCTGGCGATCTTCCTGCCAGCGATCGCCCAGGGTCAGCTCGGCGCTGTCCTGTCCGACTTCCCGGGCTATCTGTCGGGCATACTCGGCCTGGGCTGACGCCTGCGTAAACAAAACGGTTTCAAAAGGCGCGACGAACGCTAAACTCCCCGGAACGAATAATAATTTCCGGGGAGAGCTGCGTGCCGCACGAAATCGATGTGGTTGCGAAGATCTGCGCACATCACAATCACGATCCCGCTGCATTGCTGGAAATCCTGCACGACACGCAGGAACGCTTCGGCTGTGTCAGCGATGATGCCACGCGCCAGATTGCCGAGCACCTCAATCTTTCCCGCGCTGACATCCACGGCGTGCGCAGCTTCTACAATGATTTCACCCGGCAGGATGACAAGCCCAGGCTGAAACTGTGCCGGGCAGAGGCATGCCAGGCCGTCGGCAGTGAACGCCTGGCCGCGCAGCTCGAGGACCGCGGCATCCGCACAGAAACGATCTTCTGCCTGGGCAATTGCGCCCTCGGACCGGCGGCAATGATCGGCGACCGGCTGATCGGACGCGCCAGCGCTGACTTGCTGGCAGCGGAGCTGGCCGATGACTGACCTGCGCCCGCTTTTTCTCTCGCGTGATGCGGCCGCGTTGTCCGTGGGTGCCGATGCCGTGGCGGCGGCCCTGCCATCTGACCGGCTGACCCGTACAGGCTCGCGCGGCATGTTGTGGCTGGAGCCCCTGCTCGAGGTCGAGACGCCGGAGGGCCGGATCGGGTTCGGCCCGCTTTCGGCGACGGACGCACAACGCCTGCTCGATACGGATTTCCCGGACACAGACCCGACATGCCTGGGTCGGATCGCCGACCTGCCGTGGATGAAGGTCCAGCGCCGGGTGATTTTCGAACGCTGCGGGGTCATAGACCCGCTCGACCTGGATGCCTTTGAAGCCCGCGGCGGGCTCGCCGGGTTACAGGCCGCATTGAAGATCAGCGGCCAGGAAATCGTCGATATGGTGACCCGCTCCGGCTTGCGCGGTCGTGGGGGGGCGGGCTTTCCCGCCGGCATCAAGTGGAAAACCGCGGCCGAGACCGTCGCTGACCAGAAATACATCTGCTGCAATGCCGATGAGGGCGACAGCGGTACGTTCGCAGACCGGATGCTGATGGAGGGGGACCCGGGTCAACTGATCGCCGGCATGATCATCGCGGGCCTTGCCGTGGGCGCGACGCGCGGCTTCATCTATTGCCGCTCGGAATATCCGCACGCCATCGCAACGCTCAATACGGCGATCAGCGCCTGGGAGGCACGCGGCTGGCTGGGCGCGGACATTCTCGGCTCCGGGAAGGCGTTCGAGCTGAAGGTTCGGCGCGGCGCCGGCTCCTATGTCTGTGGCGAGGAAAGCGCCATGCTGGAGAGCCTGGAAGGCAAGCGCGGCCAGGTCCGGGTCAAGCCGCCCATCCCGGCCATTTCCGGCCTGTTCGGCAAACCCACCATCGTCAACAATGTGCTTACCCTGGCCAGCGTGCCGTGGATCCTGGCGCAGGGCGGCGAGGCCTATGCCGAGATCGGGCATGAACGCTCTCGCGGCACCCAAGCCTTTCAACTCGCAGGCAATATTCGCCGCGGCGGCATGCTGGAGGCCGATTTCGGCAT
>JAYZXG010000098.1:0-4187 GCA_036141435.1 Pseudomonadota bacterium
GCCATTGAAGGCGCAGTCTTCCGGATCCACGATGGGGTCGTCACGGTCTTGCCCGGTATAGTGGTAGGGCGCGGTCCGCAGGTGGGTCGAGCTGCGCACCTGGTCTGCCCAGCTACAGACATCGCGGAAATGATCAAATTGCGGGTCCAGCGCGACCAGGCGATCCACCTCCGCACGTGCCTCCGGCTGCAGGAATCGATAGGCCAGATCGCACACGATGCGGTGTCCATCTCGTCCATAAGCCATGGCTGGAGCGGTTGGGGCCAGGGTCGCAACAACGCCGGCGGAAATCAGAATGCGAAACAGGGTCATGGAAACTCTCATCTGGAGGGGGCCCGCACCACCCTCTCCCTAGGCTGAGTACCGCGCGAGCTCCACCAACCAGAATTTGTCCCATTGCGTTGATTTCCCGCTCAAATTGAAAACAGACGAATTATCCCTGAAAACCCGATCAAAAATTCACTGTACCGTCTGGACGGTATTTACTATACCGTCTGGACGGTTTATGTGCATTGCAACAAAGCGAGATTGACATGCCACCCACCACGCCCAAGCCGAATACCCGTGAAGCCATTCTGGATGCCGCCGAAACCGTCGTGGCCCGCGATGGCGCCTCCCGGCTGACGATTGACGCTGTCGTTGTTGAGAGCGGCTATTCCAAGGGCGGCGTGCTCTATCACTACCCGAACAAGACGGCCCTGCTGGCCGCAATGGTTGACCGCATGGTCGACGGTATCGCTGTGGAAATCGACGGCGCGCGTGACCAGGCCGAACGCCGAGATCAACCGATCCTGCCCGCCATCATCACGGCCATGGTCCAGCACCGCAAACCGAATACCAATGTCAGCTCGGCACTTCTCGCGGCCTCCGCGGAACAGCCCGAACTGCTCGACAGCGCCCGGGACTATATCGAGAAGATCGTCGCCGACGCCGTCACCCCAGCCCCGGACCCAACCCTGGGTCTGATCGCTTTCCTGGCCATGGACGGCCTGCATTTTTCCGACCTGCTCGGCCTTCACTATGTCGATGACACGCAACGTGAAGCCGTCCAGGCCCGACTGATCAACATGATGACGGAGATGTATGCGTGACCTCCCCCCGCACGACGCTGATATCCCTGCTCGCGCCGCTTGCCCTGCTGGCGGCCTGTTCCCAACCCGTGGAAACCGAAGAGGCTCCGGCACGCCGGGTTCTCGTGCAGACGGTTGAAACCACCAGCCCGCAGAGCCGGTTCGAATTCGTCGGCCGCGTCGAAGCGCGCATCTCGGTCGATATCGCCTTCCAGGTTGGCGGCCAGCTGGCTGAACTGCCCCTCGCCGAAGGCCAGCAAATTGCCGCGGGTGATCTCATCGCCCAGCTGGACCTGGAGGATTTCCGCCGCGCCGAGCGCGAGGCGCGGGTCCAGTTGCAACAGGCCCGGACCGATCTTGAGCGCCAGCAAACCCTGCACGAGCGCGGCATTGCCTCCCAGGCGGCCCTGGACAGCGCGCAGACACAGTTCGACCTGCGGTCAGTGGCGCTGGAAACCGCCAGCCGCAATCTCGAATACGCCACGCTGACCGCCCCCTTTGATGGTCTCGTCAGCCGGCGCCTGGTGGACGCCTTCACGGTTGTCTCGCCCGGACAACCGGTCGCCCGCATCCAGGACGTGTCCGAATTGCGCCTGTCCATCCCGGTCTCCGAAGACATGGTCGCCACGCTGAGTGCTGAAGACCTGATCTCCGTGCGGGCGGCCTTCCCCTTCCTGCCGGACCAGACCTTCCCGCTGGAATTTCGCGAAATGGTTGCCGAACCCGACTCGGCCTCGCAGAGCTATCACGCCATCCTGGCCCTGCCGGACAACCTCCCGGCCAATATCCTGCCCGGCATGACGGCGACGGTGTGGGCCGAGTTTGATCGCGACAATGGCGGCGAAGCCGAAATCCTGGTGCCGATCCGCGCGATTACCTATGCCGCCGACGGCTCACCCTTTGTCTGGGTTTTCTCCGAGGACCATGTCGAGCGACGCCCCGTTGAAACCAACGGCGTACATGGCGAGAGCGTGACCATTCTTTCCGGCCTGGCGGAAGGCGAACAGATCGTCACCGCAGGGGTCAATGCGCTGGTCGAGGGGATGATGGTGCGTCCGCTTGATGAACAGGCCCGCTTCGGCCGGACGCAATGAGCAACACCATGAGCGAGAATTCCCCTGCGATGTCGCTGGCGCGGCTGTCGATCGAGAAACCGGTCCTCACCTGGATCATCATTCTCTTCTGCCTGCTCGGCGGCATGCATGGATTTTCCAATGTCGGCCGCCTGGAAGACCCCGCCTTCACGATCAAGGAAGCGATCGTCTTCACGCCCTATCCCGGCGCCAATGCGCAAGAGGTGGAACAGGAAGTCACCGAACGCCTGGAGATTGCGATCCAGCAACTGGCGGAAGTCGTCGAAATCCGCTCGGAAAGCTCGCCCGGCATGTCCGAGATCCAGGTCACGATCGATGACACCATCGACAGTGCCGACCTGCCCGATGTGTGGACCAAGCTGAGGGCGCGGATCCGGGACACCGTCCCGCTGCTGCCTCCGGGAGCGGCCAATCCACGTGTCTATGATGACTTTGGCGACACCTACGGGATCTTCTACGCGGTGACCGCGGAAGGCTTTTCCGATGACATGATCCGAGAAGTCGCGCGCACCTTGCGCCGCGAATTGCTGGTCGTGGACGGCGTGGCCAAGGTCTCCGTCGATGGCGAGCCCGACGAGCGTATCTATATCGATATTCCCCAGGACAACCTGGTGCGCCTCGGCCTGTCCTATGAAAGCCTGCTGCAGGCGATCGGGCGCGAAAACTCTGTTGTGGTGTCAGGCTCCACGCCTCTGGGCGGTCGCTATATCCGTCTCGACATTCCCCAGACCCTGTCCGGTGTGGATGCCATCAACAACATCCTGATCACACCCCGCGATGCGGGGGAAACCATCCGCCTGTCCGACATCGCCACCGTCACGCGATCAAGCGAGGACCGGCCGGACAACATCATCTATCACAACAATACCCGTGCCTTTACCCTGGGGATCGCCGGCCAGACCACGGCCAATATCGTGGATGTCGGCTTTGCTGTCGAAGCGCGCCTGGCAGAGCTGGAGGCCGAGCTGCCGCTCGGCATCGAACTCAACCCGATCTACCAGCAGCATGTTGTGGTCGACACCGCGATCAATGACTTCCTGATCAACCTGCTGATGTCCGTTGCCATCGTGGTCGGCGTCCTGTGCCTGTTCATGGGATGGCGCGCCGGCCTGACGGTTGGCACCGTGCTCTTCCTCACGGTCGCCGGCACGCTCTTCTTCATGAACATGATGTCGCTGGAGATGGAGCGTATTTCGCTGGGTGCGCTGATCATCGCCATGGGCATGCTGGTGGACAATGCCATCGTCGTGACCGAGGGCATGCTGACCGGTGTGTTGCGGGGCAAACCGCGGCTGGCCGCCGCCGAGGACGCCGTCAAGTCGACCCAATGGCCCCTGCTGGGCGCGACCGTGATCGGTATCATGGCCTTCGCCGGCATCGGCCTCTCGCCGGACGCCACAGGCGAATTCCTGTTCTCCCTGTTCGCTGTGATCGCTATCTCCCTGTTGCTGAGCTGGGTGCTGGCCGTGACGGTCGTGCCAATGGTCGGCTTCCACCTTTTCGAGAGCCAGCGCCAGCAGGCCCTCGCCGAGGGCGCAGAACGCCAGGACGAGGCATCCGTCTATTCCGGGGGCATGTACACCTTCTATCGCGGCCTGCTCAGCCAGGCCCTGCAACGGCGCTGGGTCGTGCTGGGCAGCCTGCTTGTCATCACCCTGGCGTGCTATGTCGGCTTCGGTTCGGTGCGAAACTCCTTCTTCCCGGAAACCAACACACCAATGTTCTTCGTCAATATCGAGCACCCGGAAGGGGCTGATATTCTCAGTGTTGACCAGACTATTCGCGACGTTGGCAGCTTCATCGCCGAGCAGCCGGAAACGGTACAGTTCGACAGCTTCGTGGGCGCTGGCGCGACCCGGTTCATGCTGACCTACAATGCCGAACAACCCAGCGCGTCCTATGGCCAGATCATCGTCCAGACCGCAGATCTTGCGACCATTCCGCCGCTGGCGGAGCGCATTGTTGCCCATGTGCGCGACACCTATCCCGATGTCTCGATACGGGCGGACCGCATTGTCTTCGG
>JAYZXG010000099.1:0-2972 GCA_036141435.1 Pseudomonadota bacterium
TCGACAAACGACTGGACAAATTCGGTCTGGATGACCGCCCGGGGCAAACCTTCTATGCGGTTGGTGGCGCCTGGCGAACCCTGGCGCACCTGGCGTTTGCTCATAACAGTCACCCGGTGAAAGTCGTGCACCAGTACGCGATGAGCGCGGCCGAGGTCCGCAAGATCACACAGCTGGCCACACAGCTCAGCCCGGCCTCCTTGTTGGGAACGCCCGGCATCTCCCGGCGAAGGGCCGTAACATTGCCTTATGCGGCGCTTTTGCTGCGCCGTATCGTCAAGAAGGGCAATTTCGCGAATGTCTGTTTTTCTGCCTACGGGCTACGAGAAGGCGTTCTGCTGGAGAACATGCCGGACGCCATTCGAGACCAGGATCCGCTGATTGCCGGAGCAGAAGCCCTGGCGCGACCGATTGCACCCACGCCGGGATTTGGCGTCGCCCTGGCGCACTGGTTGCGCCCGATGTTGAGTGAGCTGGAGCCGGTCTTTGCGCCGCGCAGGGACCAGATCCTGCGGGAGGCGGCCTGCCGTCTGGCTGATTTTGGTGCACGCATGCATCCTGACCATCGCGCGGAACTGGCCCGTGACACCGTGCTATATGCGCCCTTCGCGGGATTGTCGCATCCAGAGCGGGGTTTTCTCGGCACCGCCTTGCATTTTCGACACGGCGGAACGGCTGGCGAACTCGACCAGCACCCGGTCGCCCGTCTGATGAATGCAGATCAGCGCCGGATGGCAGAATGTCTCGGCCTGTGCCTCAGACTGGGGTCAAAGCTGTCGGGCCGGTCCATTCGTCTGCTCGAACGGTTCAGCATTGGGTTTGAACAGGGACACCTGTGTGTCACCGTGCACGAAAGCGTTCGTGATCTCTATGTCGAGCGTTCGGTGGCTCAACTCAAGACCATTGGTGGACTGATCGGCGTCGAAACCGAAGTTCGGTATGTGAACTAGCCCTTCAGATCCTTCGCCACGACCTTGCCGTCTTCCAGCGCCAGCGAGATTTCGCCCTTTTTGAGCCGCAGCGCCGGTTCGCCGAACACTTCGCGACGCCAGCCATGCATGGACGGGATGTCGGCCTTGTCGTCGGCCGCGATCTTTTCCAGATCCGGTACCGTGGCAATCAGGCGTGAGGCCACGCCCGCATCCTCGGCAACCAGCTTCAGGAAGACCTTGAGCAGTTCGACAGTCGGACCAATGCCACTGGGCGGCGGGGCCGGTTTTTCGACCTTGGGGGCATAGGCTTCCGGGTCTGCCATGGCCGTCTTCATGATCTCGTAGAGGCGATCGGCGGGCTTGGAACGTTCAAAACCCTTGGGCACACCGCGCAGACCGCTGAGATCGTCCGGCTTGAGCGGAGCGACGGCAGCGATCTCGTAGAGCGCATCATCTTTCATCACGCGTTGACGCGGCATATCGCGGGTCTGGGCTTCGCGTTCGCGCCAGCAGGCGGCAGCCCGCAGGCCGGCGACCCATTTGGGGTGGGTCTTGCGCAGCTTCAGGCGTTTCCAGGCATCTTCCGGCTCGAGGCGGTAGGTCTCGGCCCGGGTCAGGATAGCCATTTCCTCGGCCAGCCAGGCATCGCGCTTCTTCGCTTCCAGACGTTCGCGCATGATCGGATAGAGATCGCGCAGGTGCGTCACATCGGCAATGGCATAATCGAGTTGTTTCTGGCTCAGCGGACGGCGAGACCAGTCGGTAAAACGCGGGCCCTTGTCGATAGAGCGCTTGAGGAAGGACCGCACCAGGCCGTCATAGGCAATACTGTCGCCCAGGCCCAGGGCCATCGCGCCGACCTGGGTGTCGAACATCGGGGTCGGGATCAGGTGCTCGCCGAGATGGAAGAAGATCTCCAGGTCCTGGCGCGCGGCGTGAAACACTTTCATCACGCGATCGTCGGCCATGACTTCCCAGAAGGGTTCCAGGTCGATGCCGTCGGCCAGCGGATCGATGATCACTTCCGTGTCGCCGCCAGCGGCCTGGATCAGGCACAGGGCCGGCCAGTACACGGTTTCACGCATGAACTCTGTATCGACCGCGATAAAGTCACATTGCAGGAGCGCGTCACAGGCGTCCGACAATTCTGCCGTTGTTGAAATCATTTTCATGGGGCGGGTTGTTAGCGCGACCCGCCCCATTTTTCCATCAGCTTTGGCTGTTGGACTTGGGTAAATACCTCAAAGATGCGGCAGCAATGACACAGGTGCCCAGGGCGACGAAGATGATCGCCCACCATTTGGGCAGGGTGTAGATGCTCAGGGCGAGCAATCCCATCTGGCCCAGGGACGCGCCTCCGGCGTTGAGAATGTTGCCCGTCGCCAGCAGTCGGGCGCGCTTGTCGACCGGTGCACGATGCTGGGCCATGGCCTGCAAGGGCACGATATACATGCCGGCGGCAAGCGCGGTGAGGAAGAAACCGGCCAGCAGGCGCCAATTGTCGGGATTTTCGAGGAAAACCATCGCGCCTACCGGCTCCAGCGCGGTCTGCCAGTGGGCCAGCTGCCAGGCCACATCGAGCAGGAAGACGGTCATGCCGAACCCCCCGATGATGGTGAATATGATCGCGTCCTTGCCGCGGGAGAACGCGCCACAGGCCAGAGACCCCATGGCTGCACCGATGACGAACAGCACTGAGAGCAAGGCCACCAGGTCGGCCCCTTCGCCCAGCGTATCACGCACCAGGGTCGGGATCAGCGTGATCAGCCCACCCGTGGCCAGATAGAACCAGGCCATGCCCATCAGCGGGCGGAACACCGTCGGGTGTTTGGTCGCCATCCAGATCGCCTTCACCGTCTCAAACAGGAAGTTCCAGCGGATTTTCAGTTTCGGATTACCAGCGGGAGAGGGCGGGGTCGGCAGAATACTCAACCAGCCCACAATGGCGAACACAACCAGAATGCCTGCGATCAGGACGCGGCCATTCTCCATGGCGGGCAGCAATTGCCCGCTGGCCTGGCCGACCAGCAACAGCAGGAA
>JAYZXG010000100.1:0-5063 GCA_036141435.1 Pseudomonadota bacterium
CGGCCCACGGTCCGGCGATCCAGGCGACAAGTTCCAGAATGAAGCGGGTCAGGGACGAAACGATATTGTCCCGGTTATCCAGCCCTGCCACCGTGCCCTCAATATTCATCGTGACCGCTCGAACTCCGCATACTCACCCAAGAGCCTTTCAGCCCAATCGCTCCAGATCGCTCTTTTACAGCTCGCCTGGCTAATTATGCTTTCACGGCCAGGGTAAGCCGCCAAACCGCAAAACTCACCGTAACTGTCAGCCCAGTCACTGAAACTCGACAGCGCGGCGTTTAGAACCGAAACACGATAGTCCGCCAACTCCCGCGCGCGTCCGCAAGCCGATGAGGCACCGCCTGAACCAGCACCGCACGCAATCTCGGCCTCTTCTTGATAAGCAGCAACAAGCACGTCCGCGTAGAAGCTCACTGCGGATTCAATAAAATACGCGCCATCATGAGCGCAATTCGCGAGCGTTGGAGTATCACTTCTGTCACCTATGCAATCACCGACAACTTCATCCGTGCAAGCCACTAGGTTTGCAGATGCACGAAAACCATCGTGTGCGGCAACGTCTCGATCAAACTGATCAACACACCCTTGGAAAGCGGGGACTGGCCAAGACCGCGCTCGCTCATCCAGAACACCCTCACCCGTTGTCGCGGCTGCAGTCCAAACAGCGACACTCAAACCGGATGCGAGCACCCCGAGCACTGATCAGGCTTCGATCATCTCCAGCCCGCCCATATAGGGGCGCAGGGCTTCGGGGATGGTGATCGAGCCATCCGCGTTCTGGTGGTTTTCCATCACCGCCAGCATGGCCCGGCCGACGGCCACACCGGAGCCGTTGAGCGTGTGCAGGAAGGCCGGACGTTTCTCGCCCTCCTTGCGGTAACGCGCATTCATGCGGCGTGCCTGGAAGTCCCCGCAGTTCGAGCAGGAGGAGATCTCGCGATAAGTGTCCTGGCTCGGCAGCCAGACCTCGAGGTCGTAGGTGCGCTTGGCGGAGAAACCCATATCGCCCGTGCACAGCAGCATGACGCGATACGGCAGATCCAGCAGCTGCAGGATCTTCTCCGCACAGCCGGTCATGCGATCGAGCTCCGCCTCGCTCTCTTCCGGTGCGACGATGGAGACCATCTCGACCTTCTGGAACTGGTGCATGCGGATCATGCCGCGCGTATCACGACCGGCCGAACCGGCTTCGGCACGGAAACACGGCGTAAAGGCCGTCATGCGCATGGGCAGAGCGGTCTCGTCATGGATGGTGTCGCGCGCCAGATTGGTCAGCGGCACTTCTGCCGTCGGGATCAGCCAGCGATCATCCGTGGTCCGGAAGAGATCCTCGGCGAACTTGGGCAATTGCCCCGTGCCGAACATGGCTTCATCGCGGACCAGGAAAGGCGGGCTGACCTCGGTATAGTCGTGCTGGGTCGTATGCACATCGAGCATGAATTGCGCGAGGGCACGCTCCAGACGCGCCAGCGGGCCTTTCAGGGCGACAAAACGCGAGCCGGACAGTTCGGCGGCCTTTTCAAAATCCATCTGGCCCAGGCCCTCGCCCAGGTCGACGTGATCGCGCGGCTTGAAGTCATAGGACTTCGGCTCGCCCCAGCGGCGCACCTCGGCATTGTCTGCCTCGTCCGCACCTTGCGGAACACCGTCTTCGGGCAGGTTTGGCAGGGCTGCCAGGTGTTGATTGAGCGCTTCGCCATAATGGCGCGCTTCCTCGCTGGCCTCTTCCAGCACCGTTTTCAGGCGGTCGACCTCGCCGCGCAGACGGTTGAACTCGTCTTCATCACCCTGCGCCTTTGCCCGACCGATCTGCTTGGACAGCGCATTGCGCTCGGTCTCGGCTTCCTGCTGGCGCGTCTTGGCTTCGCGCACCTTCTTGTCCAGATCGATCAGGCGACCGGACTGGGCCTCAAGCGAGCGTTTCGCCAGGCCAGCATCGAATTGGGCAGGTTCTTCACGGATCAGCTTGATATCATGCATGGGTTCAGGTCCGGACGGAGGAAAATAGTGAGGCGGCTATAACCCTGCCCGGCGGGCAGGTAAACCGATCAGCTGTCGGATGAGGTCTCTTCTTCGTCCTCGAGCTTGGGCTCCATGAATTTCATGGCCCCGATCGAGAGGAAGTAGAGCGCCAGCAAGGCACTGCCGAGCAGGATCTGGGAAATCGGGTCCGGCGGTGTGGCAAAGGCTGCAAACAGCGCGATACCGACGACAGCGAAACGCCAGCCATTGAGCATGGTGGTGGATCGCACGATGCCGGCCTTGGCCAGCAGCATCATCAGGATCGGCATCTGGAACGAGATCCCGAACACCAGCATCAGCGTGGTGATCAGGTTCATGTAATCCGAGACGTTCAGCAGCAGCTCGATCGACAATCCACTGTCGCCACCGACCTGTTCCTGGCCCAGCGAGAACCGCATGACCATCGGCAGCACGATGAAATAGACAAAGGCGACACCCAGGGCAAAGAGAATGGGTGACAGCACAAGGAATGGCGCAAAGGCGCCCTTTTCATTCTTGTACAGCCCCGGTGCCACGAACTCGTAGATCTGCCAGGCGATGATCGGGAAGATGACCATGATCGCACCGACAAGTGACAGCTTGAGCCGGACGAAGAAGAATTCCAGGGGGGCAAAGAAGTTGGCCGTCAGATCGAGCTCCTCGACCGGAACACCACGGGTAACCGCAGCGGCCTCCTGATACGGAACCAGCAGCCATTCATACAGGGTCGTGGAGAAGGCAAAACAGCCGATAAAGCCCACGACCAGAAATCCGATCACCAAAAGCAGACGCTGGCGCAGCTCGATCAGATGGTCCATCAGCGGCGCACGGCTGGCCTCGACCTCGTCCTCTTCGATATGGGACATGGCTATTCTTCGTCTTCCGGAGCGATTTGCGGCTTGGGCGCCGGCTTGGACACGGGCTTGCGCGGATGCGCCGGCGGAAACGGGTCCGCCTTGGCCATTTTCAGCTTGCGGATCTCGTCATTCTGCGCCTCGAGCGCAGCCTGGTCGATCTCGCCCCTGATTTCCTCAATCGGGTTGGCCTGCTTCAGCGCCTCGATCTCCTTGCGCAGCTCGTTGAGCTCGGTCTGGCGACCGATCTCGTCAAAACTGGCCTGGAATTCCTTGGCCATGCCGCGTGCCTGGGCGACCATGCGGCCGACACGGCGCATGAGGACGGGAAGCTGCTGAGGGCCGACCACGACAAGCGCGAGGACCAGCACCACCAGCATTTCCGGCATGCCGATGCCGGGGCTCATGGCTTAGCTCCCGGTTTTTTCGTCGTCGCGGCTTTCGTCGCGAATGGCAGAGGTATCCTCGGCATCATTTGCCGTTTCGTCCTCATCATCCTTCAGCCCCTTGCGGAAGCTGGTGATGCCCTTGGCGAAATCGCCCATCACGGCAGCGATCTTCCCTCGCCCGCCGAACAGCACGGCTGCAAGAAGAACAACAAGCAGGATTTGCCACATACCCGGAGCCATAAAGCCCTCCGTCTAAACCATTTCACACAGGTCTAAAGCAGTTGTCGCGCGGCGTCCAACCCCTCAATCAGGGTGTTTCTGTCTCGACGGGCTCGTCTTCGGCCATGAAGTCGATGTGGAAGGCATGCGCTTCCTCTTCATCCATCGGGTCTTCCAGCAGGGATTCCTCGATATGACGCTCGGGATCCGGCACGGAGAAGTCTGGCGGAACTCGCGGATCAAGCAAGCCTGCAGCCTTGAGATCAGTCTGTCCCGGCAGGTCGCCGATCGTCTTCAGACCGAAATACTCCAGGAAGAGCGGCGTTGTGCCATAGGTCACCGGGCGCCCCGGTGAACGGCGACGACCGCGCGGACGCACCCAGCGCAGCTCGAACAACAGGTCCAGCGTACCCTTGGAGACGGCGACGCCGCGAATCTCCTCGATCTCGGCCCGTGTGACCGGCTGGTGATAGGCAATGATGGAGAGCGTCTCCAGGGCCGCTTGTGACAGCTTGCGCGGCTCCTGGCGCACCTCGTTGAGCACGTCCGCCAGGTCCGGAGCGGTTTCAAAGCGCCAGCGGCCGCCAACCTCGACAAGACGCACGCCGCGTTCGGCATAGTCCTCCTGCAGCATCGTCAGCAAGGACGGGATATTGGCTTCCATCGGCAAGCGACCGATCAGCGTTTCCTCGTCCAGCGGCTCAGCCGCAGCAAACAACAAAGCCTCGAGAATGCGCATGTATTTGCGCTCGGTATCGACAGCGAGACGCAGCCCGAGTGTCTGAGCAACCTCCTCATCACTCTCGACCGGTCCCTGGCGAGCCGCCTGTTCGCGGAGTGCCTCGATCGCCTGGGAAATCGGATCTTCCGGTGCGCCCGGCTCGTCGTCACTCATCTTTCGCCTCATCCCGCTTCTCGCTCCGAACAAAGAGCGGTGCGTAAGCCTCGCGTTGTCGCAGACGCGCGCGGCCTTCCTTGGTTATTTCCAGGGCTGCGAGCATCGAGCTGGCGCGAACAGACCGCCGCGGCGGCGGGTCTTCACCCAGCTCCTGCTCCCCTGGCAGAAGACTGTCCAGATCCTGCCAATCCCGCACTTGTGGGATCAGCCCCTCCAATCGCCCTCGTGCAGTTTCCAGGCCATAAACCTTGGGCACGAAGGGCCGATATGTTGATCGCGCCTGAAGCGAACGACGATGCGCATAGGCCTTCAGGAGATCATAGAGCTCCGCTTCGTAAATCACCGAACGGGTCGAACGGACGCCTTCCGGCATGCCCCGCATCATGACATCGCGTTGCGCGATGGGACGGGCATAGAGTGCCTCGCCGGCGGCGCGCATCGCTTCGAGACGCCGCAGGCGGAACGCCAGGGCCGCCGCCATGACCTCGGCAGGCGCTTCCTCATCATCCTTCTTGGGTTTGGGCAACAGCAGTTTCGACTTCAGGAAAGCCAGCCAGGCGGCCATGACCAGATAGTCGGCTGCGAGATCCAGGCGAAGGCGGCGGGCCTCGGCCATGAAAGCGAGATATTGCTCGGCAAGCTCGAGAATGGAGATTTTCGCAAGATCGATCTTTTTCTTGCGGGCGAGCGCCAGCAACA
>JAYZXG010000101.1:0-6380 GCA_036141435.1 Pseudomonadota bacterium
CCGTGATCATCGATCAGCCGCCGGTGGAAGAGCCCGTGGTCGAGCCGGAACCGGAACCGGTCGAGGAAGTCGAGGCCCTGACCGGGCTCATCCCGCCGCACATGGCCGACCGCGAGCTGGCCCGCATTGCCATCCTGCTGCCCTTCTCCGCCGAGAATGGGGGCGCCCGTGCCGAAGCCATTCGCCTGCTGCGCGCTGCGGAACTGGCCCTGTTCGAACGCGCTGGCGGCAATCTGGCGCTGATCCCCAAGGATACGCGCGGCACGGCTGACGGCGCCCGCGAAGCGGCCCGGGCTGCGATCGAGGACGGAGCAGACCTCATTATCGGGCCGTTGTTCGCCCCCGCCGTGCGCGCGGCCGGTGAAGTGGCCCGCCGGGCCGATATCCCTGTGGTTGCCTTCTCCACCGATACGACGATCGCCGGCGATGGCATCTACCTGCTGAGTTTCCCGCCGGAGATCGAAGTCGAACGCATCGTCGAATACGCAGCGCGCCAGGGCGTCTGGAAATACGCCTATCTCGGCTCGCAGAACCGGTATGGCATGGCCGTCTACAATGCCCTGCAGAACTCCGCGACCGACACCATGGGACAAGTCTCCGCCGAGGCGTTCTATACCGGTGACGTCGAAGCCATGGCGCGCGCCTCGGCACGGCTGGCAGAGGGCGTGTTCCCGGCGCTGACACCGGAACAGGCCGATGAGCTGCGTCGCCGGCGCTGGATCCCCGATCCGGAAGCCGCATTCCAGGCCGTCATCCTGCCGGAAGGTGGCACGCGGCTGCGCGCGCTGGGGCCGTTGCTGATTTCCCAGCAGGTGGACCCCCTGGTTGTTCGCTTCCTGGGCACCGGCCTGTGGAATGACGAGGACCTGTTGCGCGAGCCGGCATTGAATGGCGGCTGGTTCGCCGGCCCGGACCTCGACATGCGTGAACGGTTCGACGCCAGCTATGAGGAAACCTATGGCAGCGAGCCCTCGCGTATCGCCAGCCTGGCCTATGACGCGCTGGCCCTGGCCGCACATCTGGACGGCGGCGAACTGGGCTTCAGTCGTGAAGCACTGGAGGACCCGCAGGGCTTCCAGGGTGCGGACGGCCTGTTCCGCTTCGGCGAAAATGGCGTCATCGAACGCGGCCTGGCGATTTACGAGGTCCGCTCCCGCGGCTTCCGCGAAATCGAGCCTGCCCCGCTCAGCTTTGACCAGCCGCGTGTTGATCCGCTGCTGATCGAACAATTGCAGCGCGAACGCTATGCCCGCGAGGTCGAGGCAGCCATTGAGCTGGGCCTGCCATTGCCGCCGGACCCCTTCCTCGAGGTTGAGGATGAAACAGAAGCGCCGGACCTGCGGATCGTGATCGGTGATGAAGATCTTGGCCTGATCGAGGAAGAACCGGTCGAGGAACGCATCGATTACACCCTCTTCCGCCTGGAAATGCCGGAAGACTACCCGCGTCCGGGTGATGAAGAGATCTTCTACGATGAAGACGGCAATCCGGTGGATGCCGACGGTAATCCGATCGAGATTGATGAAGACGTCGAAGGCTGATCACCCCGCCTAGGGGATCAGGGCCATCGAAACGCCGTCACCGAGAAGCTGACCCTCGCGGGTCAGTTTCAATCGGGTTTGGTCGCGCTCGACATACCCCAGCTCGATCATGCGGCGGCATTCCGCCTCATCAATCCCCAGCCCGGTGAAATCAGCGACCTGTGCAAGATCCAGCCCCGCTGCGAGGCGCATTCCCATGAGCACGCGCTCGGTGCGCTCGTCAGCCGCGCTCAGTGTCTCGAGCGACCCCACGCCCCAGCCCGTCTCGGCAACCTGGTCGATATAGTCGCCGGGCCGACGCGCCGCCTCTGTGGCAATGCGGCCTGTGTGGCTGTGGGTTCCCAGGCGACCGTGCGCGCCGGGACCTATACCGATCCAGTCGCCGCCCTCCCAGTACAGCCGGTTATGCGTCGATTGTGCTGCGGCATCGCGGGCGTGATTGGAGATCTCATACCGCTCGAACCCGGCCTCGCCGAGCGCCTGATCCGTGACAGCATAGAAATCTGCCGCATCATCCGGTTCCAGGGCCAGCCTGTCGCCGCGCTCAGCGCGCTTGCCGAAGGCCGTACCGCTTTCGATGGTCAGCTGATAGGGCGAGACATGCCCGACGCCGAGCTCGACGGCTCGGCGCAGCTCGCCTTGCCAGTGCGCCAGCGACTGGCCATGCCAGGCATAAATCAGATCGAGCGAGACCTGGTCCACCGCACTGCGGGCGCGCTCCACTGCCGCGACCGCCTCCGACGCGGAATGATCCCGACCCAGACGGTCAAGCGCCTGCGGATCAAAGCTCTGCACGCCAACCGACAACCGGTTGATCCCGACCGACGCATAATCGCCAAAGGCCTCGCCATCATTCGGGTTCGCTTCCAGCCCGATCTCCGGCTGCTCAACAAAGCCCCAGACGGTGTCAGCCGCCTCGATCAGCTGCTGCAGGGCGGATGCCGAGAGCAGGGACGGCGTGCCGCCACCGAAATGCAGGCTGGTCAACCGACGCGCGCCGGTTCGCTCGCGCCAGCCCCGCATGTCGTCCCGGATCGCCGCCAGCAGCGCGTCCTCCGCCCCCTTGGGCCGGTAAACATTGAAATCGCAATAGGGGCAGATGCGCGCGCAATAGGGCCAGTGGATATAAAGGCCGAGCGCGCCCGCGAGACTCACGCCGGGAACTCCGCGGCGATCATCGCCTCGAGCGCGCGACCACGATGGCTCATCGACTTCTTCTCGTCCGAACTCATTTGCGCAAATGTCCGGTCATGCCCCAGCGGCTGGAAGATTGCATCATATCCGAAACCGCCCTCACCACGCGGCGGCCAGACAATCTCCCCCTCTACCTCACCGCGATACACGCGCGTGTCCTCGCCCGGGGCCGAAACGGCAATGACACAGACAAAGCGCGCCGTCCTGTTTGTCGTCTGCCGCGCCTCGAGCGCCTCGTGGACGCGCGCCATCGCACGATTGAAGTCTCGGGGTTCACCGGCCCAGCGCGCCGAGTAAATGCCCGGGTCACCGTCGAGCGCATCAACGGAAAGGCCGGAATCATCCGCCAGACAAACGCGCTGAGTCGCCGCACAGGCCGCCTCCGATTTGAGTGCCGCATTGCCCTCAAATGTGGATTCCGTCTCTTCCGGCTCGTCGAGGTTAATGTCTGCAGCGGACTTCAAATCAAGTCCCCGTGCCGCGAGAATATCCCCTAACTCTTTGATTTTACCTTTGTTGTGGCTAGCCAACACCCAGGTATCGGGGCTCTGTTTCTGCTTCATTACAACGACCTTCATATCGCATTTCGAAAAATTCATATCGAAAAACGATATTTTTTGCTTGCGTCCGTCAATCTTATCATTTATCGATAAACAACAAGGACGGGAGACACTGTCCTGAAAACACGAATGACAACGGTAATTGGTCAGATGCAAGTGAAAGGAAACACAAAGATGGTCAGGTCCGAAAATTCTCGCAGTCGCACGGTCGCAGCTGCACTCATCAACCTGGTGCTGCTGGTAACGGTTGCTGCAGGCACGTTCTACGCTATCGCTCCGGTGGTTGCATGATTTCGCAAAGCCGATGAGATTGGCCCAGCGGCCGACAGAAGACCGCAGGCCAATCTTCATCGATGAGTAGGAAGGGAAGGGAATGAAAGCACTAGGACGCGGATCTCTGGCTTCGGCCTTGAAGATCGTGCTCGATGTAGCGTGGTACTTATCCTGGGCCGCCCTGGTCCTGGCCTCGCTATTTCTCGTCGCGGCCGGCGCTGCATTCATCATGAACTTCCTGGGCTATCGGCCGATCGGATTCATGTCCGAAGTGGTCACGGCTCTGCAGGAACACGGGGTCGTTTTCCCGCTCCTGATCGCCGAAATCGTAGCCCTGATGGTTGTGGTCGACCGGCGTCGCCGGATCTTCGCAACCCAGGTCAGCGGGGACCCGTTTGTCCCTGAAAATGCTGGCCACCTACAGGTGATCGCGATTGCGATCGCCGCCTACCAGATCCTGCGCCATCTGACGCAGGGGGCAGTCGCGATGCTGCTGACGCTGATGGATCGTCCGGTTGAGGGCGGTATCCACCTGGCGGTCGCACCCGACGTCAATCTGGGCGCATGGTTCGCAGTGGCAGCACTGCTTGTATTCGCGGAAGTTTTCCGTGAAGGCGCAAGAATGCGCCAAGAACAGAAATATACGATTTAGGGAGGCGCCGCTCATGCCAATTCGCGTCACTCTCGATCGAATGCTCCTCGAGCGCCGCATGTCGCTGACTGAACTGTGCGACCGTGTCGGCATCACAATGGCCAACCTGTCCATCCTCAAGACGGGCAAGGCCAAGGCAGTCCGCTTCTCGACCCTGGAAGCACTGTGCAAGGAGTTGGGTTGTCAGCCGGGGGACTTGTTGTCCTTCGACGAAGACGAGGACGACGACGCAGCCGACTAGGCGCGATGTCCTCGCATACAGAATTCATTCGCCGGTGTGTGAATGATGCAGATGGCGGGAGTGGGCCTGCGCGGTACGCCCCTTCCCAAGAGCCCGGGCAGGCCATTTCCAGCCCCCCAGCGCACTCCCGCCATCTGTCTTTTCCCTCATTCGGGATTATTTTTCCAGTGCAGCGCGCTGAATTTCCGACAATTCCGCGACACCCGCCTTGGCCAGGCTGAAGAGTTCGAGGAAGTCGGCTTCCGCCATCGGACGGTCCTCGGCCGTCGCCTGGACTTCAACGATGCCGCCATCGGACGTCAGCACGAAATTGGCGTCCGCCTCGGCGGAACTGTCTTCCTCATATTCCAGGTCGAGACGCGTCTCGCCGTCGATCACACCACAGGAAATCGCCGCCAGCTGGCCATAGACCGGATCGCTTTTCAGCACGCCTTCCTCGATCAGATAGGCCGTCGCCATTTTCAGGGCGACCCAGGCGCCGGTAATAGCCGCGGTCCGTGTGCCACCATCCGCCTGGATGACATCGCAATCGACCGTGATCTGGCGCTCGCCCAAGGCCTGCAGGTCGATAACCGCCCGCAGGGAACGACCGATCAGTCGCTGGATTTCCTGGGTACGACCGCTCTGCTTGCCGGACGTGGCTTCACGGCGCATGCGTGAATGCGTGGAGCGCGGCAGCATGCCGTATTCCGCCGTCACCCAACCCTTGTTGGAACCACGCATCCACGGCGGCACATTGCTCTCGACACTGGCTGTGCACAGGACGTGCGTCTTGCCGAACTTGGCCAGGCAGGAGCCTTCGGCGTAACGCGTCACATTGGTTTCCAGGGTGACTTCGCGCATTTGGTCGCGCACACGTCCATCAGGTCTCATCGATATCTCCAGAGTGTTGTTGGGGAGCTGGTAGCGGGCTTTTCCGGTCGCATCAAGCAATCGCCGCCTGCACGCCCGGGAATTGAAGATCGCGGCGGATTTGCCTAAGTCATCTGTATGACGCTGACCGGATCACCCTCTCCCCTGGCCTCGCTCGACGAGCGCATGCGCATGATCTTCCGCGAGATCGTGGAGAGCTATCTGACCACGGGTGAGCCGGTGGGCTCGCGCACCCTGTCCCAGACCGGCCGGGTGACGCTGTCGCCCGCCTCCATTCGCAACACGATGGCCGACCTCGCCCAGCTGGGCTTGCTGTCGGCCCCGCATCAGAGTGCGGGTCGCATGCCCACGCATATGGGCCTGCGCCTGTTCGTGGATGGCTTGCTCCAGGTCGGGGAACTCTCCACCCAGGAGCGACGAAACATCGAGGGCCAGGTCATGGGCTCGGCCCAGTCGGTCGAGGATGTGCTCTCGGAAGCCTCCTCGATGCTGTCGGGCCTGGCCGGAGGCGCCGGGCTGGTGGTCACGCCGAAACAGGAAGCGCCGCTGCGCCATATCGAATTCGTGCCGCTGTCAAACGTCGAGACACTTGCCGTGCTTGTCTTTGCCGATGGCACGGTCGAGAACCGGCTGATGCCGACACCCGCCGGAACCTTGCCGGCAACGCTGATCGAGGCTGGCAACTACCTGTCCGCGCGGCTGAAGGGCCGCACGCTGGGTGAAGCCCGAACGGCCATCGCCGAGGAGCTGGCCCAGCAACAGACCGCGCTGGATGAAGCCGCGAAATCCCTTGTTACACGCGGCCTGGCGGAATGGGGTGGCAGCGGCGAGGACCGCGCCCTGATCGTTCGCGGCCAGGCGCGCCTGCTGGAAAATGTCCAGGCCAGCGAGGACCTGGAACGCATCCGCCTGTTGTTCGACGACCTGGAACGCAAGCAGGAGCTGATCGCCCTGATGGACAAGGCCAGGGATGCCGAGGGTGTTCGCCTGTTCATCGGTGCTGAAAACCCGCTTTTCAGCCTGTCGGGTTCCAGTGTGATTGTGGC
>JAYZXG010000102.1:0-3477 GCA_036141435.1 Pseudomonadota bacterium
GCATCGCGACTCTATGCCGAAGCCCTGGCAGAACGGGGAGCCCGCTCATGATGGTCACCGTTCGCCTCGAGGACATGGCGCTCGAGCCCGGCATGCGCGTGCTTGATCTGGGCTGTGGTCGCGGGCGCCACCTGCATGCGCTCTACTGGAATGATATCCCGCTGGAGGTCGTCGGACTCGACCTGTCTCACGGTGAGGTGAAGGCGGCCTGGGAAGGCTTCTTCGAACTCCCGCCTCCCGAAACCGTCTCGGAGCTGCGCTCGGCCGCTGTGACCGCAGGCGATGCCGGCCGGTTGCCCTTCCCGGACGCCTGTTTCGACCGCATCATCTGTTCAGAAGTGCTTGAGCATGTTCCCGATCCGGATCTCGTGCTGTCGGAAATCTCGCGCATTCTCAAACCAGGGGGCCTGTTTATCGCCTCGGTGCCGCGCTATTGGCCGGAAGCGATCTGCTGGGCCCTGTCAGAGGGCTATCAGAACACCCCCGGCGGGCATGTCCGGATCTTCCGTTCCGCACAGCTGAAAAAATCCGTCGAGGACCAGGGGTTCAAACGCTTCGCCCGCCACTGGGCCCACAGCCTGCACAGCCCGTACTGGTGGCTGCAATGCGCGCTGTGGGACAAACGCGAAGACAGTGGTCTTGTGAACACCTATCGCAAATTCCTGGAATGGGACCTGCTGCAACGCCCGTGGCTGACGCGCGCCCTCGACTGGCTGCTCAACCCGGTGATGGGCAAGTCGGTCGTCATGTATTTTCGCAAGGCGAGCTGATGAACACGCCCAGGATCATTGCCGAGAGCGCGGCCTATATCAAAAGCCTGCAACGCGCGGACGGGTCGATACCCTGGATCGATCGTGGCATCTGGGATGCGTGGAACCATGGTGAGAGTGTCATGGGGCTGGCGATCGCCGGACACCAGGCCGCGGCCTTGCGCGGTCTCGACTGCCTGATCGAGCGCCAGAATGCGGATGGCGGGTTTACCGGTGATCTCGGCGCGTCCGTGCCGCTGGATGGGGATAATCGCCGCCTGGTTCCGGGCACCCCGGAACAGGCGCGCGACACCAATTTCACCGGCTATGTCGCGCTGACCGTCCTGCGCAGCCTGCTGGCCATGAAGGCCGCCGACAAGGTCGAGCGATACTGGCCCATGGTCGAACGTGCGATAGACTTTGTCCTGCGCCATCAAAGCCCGGCCGGCGACATCGTCTGGCGCGGCCTGGATGAGGGTGACAGCCTGGACGAGGTCGACAGCCTGAGGGCGGGTAATGCCAGTCTGTACAAGTCGATCGAGTGCGGCCTGCTGCTGGCGCGTGCCATGGACGAAGACCGCCCGCACTGGGCCGAGGCCCGCCGCGCGATCGGCGCCACCCTGCGCGAGAATGATGCGCGGTTTGACCGCTTTGGAACCGATCGACGCCGCTATGCCATGGACTGGTATTATCCCGTCCTGGCCGGCGTTCTGCCGCAGGAGACGGGCCGGGCGCGCCTCTATGCGCGCTGGAACGAATTCGTCGAGGCGGGCCTGGGTTGCCGCTGCGTAACCGACGAGCCCTGGGTCACCGCTGCGGAAACCGCCGAGCTGGCGCTGGCCTGCCTGGCCGCCGGAAAACGCGATGAAGCCCGCACTTTGCTGGAAAACCTGGAGCCGCTGCGCGCTGCCGATGGTGGATACTGGATGGGGTGGCAATTTGCCGAGAGTGTCGTGTGGCCCTATGAGCGTCCGTCCTGGACGGCCGGGGCGATGATCATGGCGCTGGATGCGCTGGAGGGCCTTACCCCGGGGTCGAACCTGCTGATCCGGACGATTGTACCGGAACTGGCGTCTCAATCGGCTAGGCCAGGCGACGCAGGACTTCCAGCGTTCCTGTTCGACTG
Source organism: Pseudomonadota bacterium (assembly GCA_036141435.1). Taxonomy (GTDB): domain Bacteria; phylum Pseudomonadota; class Alphaproteobacteria; order Caulobacterales; family Maricaulaceae; genus Maricaulis. Next base: position 1,876 of record JAYZXG010000102.1, read on the forward strand.
ACCACTTCGAACAGGCCGCTGTCACGGGCCAGCTTCCAGATCTCGTAAGGCGGACGACCGCCATCTTCCGGGTTGGGGAACACATCGTGGATGGCCAGGATTCCGCCCTCCACGATCCGACCGGCCCAGCCACGATAGTCAGCCAGCGCCGCGGCCATGGAATGACCGCCATCGATAAAGACCATGCCCAGCGGCGTCGTCCAGTTGGCCGCAACCGTATCGGACCGACCGATCACCGGGATCACACAATCCTCCAGCCGCGCCCGGTAGAGCGTGCGACGCAGCTCTCTCAGGGTCTCCACGGCTCCCAGCTCGGCATCGAACAGCTCGGGATCATGATATTCCTCGCCGGGCTGATGCTCTTCGGAACCGCGATGATGGTCGAGCGTGTAAAGGACGGTCCCGGCTTCACGCACGCCGGGTCCCAGATACAGCGCGGACTTGCCACAATAGGTGCCGATCTCCAGCACCGGCCCCAGACGTCCCGCCGCGCGCGCCAGCTCGGCAAGCTTGTCGCCTTCCTCGGGCGCGAGGAAACCTTTTACATCATCAGGTGAAAGCATCAGGAGGACGCGCCAGTCATCAGCGTGCGACGCAGTTGCGCGATATCATCCGCCCGGTCCCGCAGCGCTTCCGCATCACGCGCCAGACGGGCGCGGCGCGTCTCTAGTTCCGCCAATTGGGTCTGGTCCAGGCCACCGGCAACATCCGTGACGGCGGTATTGAAAGTCTCCAGCGCCTGGCGCGAATAGCCTACGGCGCGTTCCAGGTGCTCGATATCCTCGGCCAGCGAGGACCGGCTCACGGCGGAGGGTTCACGGATCAGGACCTGGGCCGCAAAATTCACATCACGGATCAGGGCGTCGGCCTCGTCGAGATCGGCGGACAGGCGTTCCGTCACCGCGCCGGACACCAGCGTGCCCGCATCCGTTGTCACAAGGTAAGGCGTGGAAAGGAGATAGGAGACAGGATTCGCCCGCTCCATCGGCGTATCCGCATTCTCGCTCTGACCGGTCAGGCGATTCATCCAGCCCTGTGCCGATGTCATCGGCCGGGTACGGTGCACCCAGCCGCTGTCCACATACACATCTTCAAGACGGGTGACAGAGGTTCTCAGAGCGGATTGGTGGGCATTCTCGACGGAGCGTGCAGAGGGCAGAACCGATCCTGCAACAGAGATCGGTGCACTTGCACATGCACTCATGGTCAAACACGCAGCAATGGCAGCGGTTACGACCCCGGACTTCTGCATCGTCGAACGTCCCACAAAAAAACTACGGCCCCAATACTCCGACAGTATCGAGTGTTGAGCGAATAGGCTATGGTTTATTCCGTTTAGAACTGCCTAACGAAATAACTTGCTATTGCGGCATATTTCATGATGGACGCTGGTTACACCCGACGCCTGCTTTACCCCCCGATACAACCGTATCGCAGCTATCGCCTCGATGTCGGCGACGGGCATGAATTGCATGTCGAGGAATGCGGGCGTCCCGACGGTTTGCCGATCGTCACCCTGCATGGCGGCCCGGGCGGCGGCATCTCCCCTGCCCTGAGGCGCTTTTTCGACCCTCAGCGCTATCGCATCATCCTGTTCGACCA
>JAYZXG010000103.1:0-2781 GCA_036141435.1 Pseudomonadota bacterium
GCGCCGCGCCCGCGGGCCGCACCACCTGCGCCCAAACCACCGCCGCCCCAAGCAGCCCGCTCCCGATCCAGCCCAGCGCCTCCATCTCGTCGAAGGCCTTCCACATGCCAATGAGGCCGGTGCCGCCGCCGGTCGGATAGAAAATCGCGTCGGGCAGGGTCCAGCCCATCTGCATGGCCAGTTCCAGCCCCATCGTCTTCTTGCCCTCGATCCGGTCGGGCTCCTTGAGGGTGGAGACATCAAACCAGCCCATCTCCGCCTTGCCGGCCCCCACCAGGGCGCCGCAATGATGGATATAGCCATTGACCTTGAAGACGCGGGCACCCTGCAGCGCCATTTCGCGCAGATTGGCTTCCGGCGTGTCTTCCGGTGCGAAACACCAGCTCTCCATGCCCATGCGCGAGCAATAGGCCGACAGCGCCGCACCGGCATTGCCATTGGTCGGCATGGCCATGCGCTTGATGCCGAAAGAGTGCGCCATGGCGACGGCGAGGGCCAGCCCGCGGGCCTTGAAACTGCCGGTCGGCAGGCGGCCCTCATCCTTGACGATGACCCGGCCGGTTGCGCCGGAGGCCCTGGCGGTTGCTGGCACATCGATCAGCGGCGTGTCGATCTCGCCCAGCGCACAGACATCCTTGTCGTCGGCCACCGGCAGCAGCTCGCGCCATTTCCAGAACCCGCCGTCACGTGCGGCAATGGCATCCCGGTCAACTTCGCTGCGGGCCGTGTCCAGGTCATAGCGGGCCAGCAGCGGCAAACCGACATCGGACAGGTTTTGTGGCTGGTCCTTGGAGAACGTCGCTCCGGTGTCGGAGCATTCCAGGTGGGTGAAATAGCTTTTGGGCATGATGTTTCTCCTGCGGGACGGGGGAAAGCTAACCGGGCCACCTGATTTGGCCAGTGCTTTGTCAGCGGCCCTCTCGTGGTTATGCTGCGCCGGTGACAGGCATCTATGAATATTCGCTGATACGGGCCCCGCTTGCGATTTCTTGCCCGGCTTGCGCCGCCGAGGCCGTGTTTCGCACATCTCATGATCATGCGCTGCCGGTACTGAGACGAGACCGGCACTTCGACCCGCCGCGGGAAGACTGGTCCGGCGAGGTCCGGTGCCTGAGTTGCACCAAGGCCGGGCCGCACCAGCTCGATTGGCCCGGCGACGCCTATTATCGGGTCGAATACGAGGGACAGGCGCTGTGGGCGCTCGACCGGCCGATGTTGCTGGCTTTCAGGGAGTTTATCGCAGCCGGCGCCGATCGCGCGCAGGTCCGGCCGGACTACAAGATGTATTTCCTGCGGATACCGACAGTCTTTTTGACAGCGCGGGCGCGCGCGCCGATGCTGAAACAGATCGATCGACTGCTGTCCGGCAGCCGCTAGAAGGGGAGTGATTGCGTATGGCCAAGGTCATCGGTGTTGGCGGAATTTTCTTTCAGAGCCCGGATCCGGAAGGCCTGATGGCCTGGTATGCCGATACGCTGGGTCTGACGATCAATGATTATGGCGGCGCGGATTTCCTGCATGCGGACAGTGGCAAAGCCTTCCCGCAGGGGGCGCGCACGATCTTCTCGGGCTTCAAGGATACGACGGAATACTTCGCGCCGTCCGACAAGCCCTTCATGATCAATCTGATGATTGATGACATGGACAGCATGCTGGTGCGTCTGAAGGAGAAGGGCGTCGCCCTGGAAGGCGAGCCGCAGGATTTCGACTATGGCCGTTTTGCCTGGGTGATGGACCCCAATGGCACCAAGATCGAGCTGTGGCAGCCGATCGAGCCCAAGGCCTAGCCAAACATCACGGCCCAGCCGGCCTTGATCAGGTGTGACAAGGCGGGGCGTGACCAGGCGCGTGTGTCCGCCCGGCGTCCGCTGACCCAGGTGCCGCGGACCTCCAGCTCACTCAACCGGTCCACGGAGAGCGGATTGGCCGACAGCCAGGTGAAGTCTGCGCGCTTGCCGATTTCGATTGAGCCGGTCTCGTCATCAATGCCCAGCTGGCGCGCGGCGTGCAACGTCATCATGTCCAGGGCCTGTTGCCGGGTGACTTGCTGATCGGCGGCAATGACCCGTCCCGAGCTGCGGCTGATGCGTTCAACCGCGGTCTCAAGAACCCGAATGGCATCAATGGGCGTGGCCGGGCTGTCCGCGTGCAGCGTTACCGTCGAGGCGCCGGCCAGGGCCTGGCCTACCGGCATGTAGCGGGCTGTCCGGTCCTCGCCGACCAGATCCGGCAGCATGTGGCCGTAGAAGCGGATATGGTCGATGAAAAAGCCCAGCGAGACGCCGAGCGTCTCGGCGCGCGCGATCTGCTCCGGCGTGATCAGGGCGAGATGTTCGAGGCGGTGTTCAATGGTACCGGAACCCTCTGCCGCGATGGCGTTCAGGATGGCATCGATTGCGTCTTCGCCCTGGGCATGAATGGCAACCTGCAGCCCGCGTGCTTCCGCATCGCGGATCAATTGCCGGGCGGTGTCTTCCGGCGTCAGCAACTCGCCGTGCCAGCCTGCGGGCAATTCGATCACCTGCTCGGTGAAGGTCGAGCGTGCATAGGGTTCGGCCAGCGCCGCGCCGCCGACATAGGGAGAGCCATCCATCCAGAACTTGATCCCGGCATGGCGGGAGATGAAGCGCTCCTGGCTGATATCCTGCCAGAGTGTCCGGGCGCGTTGGGCGCGCTCCGGCGCGGTGTACAGGATCGAGTTGAGGGGGGCGTGCCGGGCCTGGCTGGTCCGTGCAAACAGGTCGAGCGGGTCTTGCGCACGACCGACCAGTGCGGCGACGC
>JAYZXG010000104.1:0-5079 GCA_036141435.1 Pseudomonadota bacterium
ACTGTGGTGTTCTTGATAGCCTCCATGGCGAAGGCTGCGCTGACATCGGAGAGCGGTGCGATCGAGATGAGGCGCTTGTAGACCTCGTCGTAATCCTTGACGTCCGGAACAACGATCTTGAGCAGGTAGTCGATATCGCCGCCCATGCGGTAAAACTCGACGACCTCGGGCATGCGGGCCACGCCATCGGCGAAGCGGCGGAGCCATTCCGCATCGTGCTGGCTGGTGCGCACCGAGATGAAGAGGGTTGCGTTCAGTCCCAGCTTGTCCGGGTCGAGCAGGGCCACGCGCTTGCGGATATAGCCCTGGTCTGTCAGCCGCTTGATCCGGCGGGTGGTCGGGGTCGCGCTCAAGCCGATGGCATCCGCGATGTCCTGCACGGTTCGGTCGGAATCAGTCTGTAGCAACTCAAGAATGCCGCGGTCGTAGTGATCAAATTCCATGGAATGTCCAAAAGTGTATGAATTCACTAATATAGTGGACATATGTAGCTGAAGATAGCGAAAATCGCTATCGCGGGAGTGCTAGCATCGGGCCTGGGCATATTCAGGCGAGATCATGGACGGTCAAATTTCGGAAATCACGGCTTGGCAGGCGGTTCGCGAGGGCATGATCGGAACCGACACCCGTCTGTTCACCCCTTACGGCGAACGTCCCCTGGTTTATGCGGATTATACGGCGTCCGGCCGGGCCCTGCAGCAGGTCGAGTACGTGATTGCCGATCTGCACGCCTTTTACGCCAATCCGCACACCGAGGACAGCGAGACCGGGCGCGTGTCCGGCCGCTGGTTGCGTGAGGCTGAAGCGGTCATTCGCCGATCTATCAATGCGGATGAGTCCGATGCATTGATCACTTGTGGGTCCGGCGCGACCGGCGCGATCCACAAACTCCAGGAAATTCTCGGCCTGGCCCTGCCACCGGCCAGCGCGGACCGGATCTCGCAAATTGATGTCGCGGATCGCCCGGTCGTCTTCATCGGTCCCTATGAACACCATTCCAATGAGTTGAGCTGGCGCGAGAGCCTGGCGGAGGTGGTGTCGATCCCGCTCGACGGGTGTGGAGATGTTGACCTGCTCGCGCTCGAGGAGGCTCTGCATGACCCGGCCTATGAGGGGCGGACGAAGATCGGTGCCTTCTCGGCGGCCTCCAATGTCACCGGCCTGAAAACCAACCTGGTCCAGCTCGCCCGGCTGTTGCACGAGCACGAGGCCATCCTGTGCGTGGATGCTGCCGCGAGCGCGCCTTATGCGCGGATCGACATGCACCCGTATGGCGAGGCCGGAGCCCATATCGATGCGGTCTATTTCTCCCCGCACAAGTTTCTGGGCGGTCCCGGAGCCTGCGGCGTCCTGGCCTTCAACACATCGCTTTATCGCCGCGACCTGCCGCCGACACAGAGCGCGGGTGGAACCGTCCGCTATGTCTGGAAGGACGGGCATGATTTCATCGAGGACATCGAGGGGCGCGAACGCGCGGGGACGCCGGGCGTGCCGCAAATTGCCCGGGCAGCACTCGCCATGCAGCTGCAGGCGGAAATCGGCTTTGACCTGATCGAGCACCGCGAACAGGTCGCCCTGCGCCGGGCGTTCGATCTGTGGCGCGGCAATCCGGGCGTTGAAGTCCTGGGCCCGGAATGTCCCACCCGTCGCCTCGGTATCGTGTCATTCAACGTCCTGGATCGTCACGGCGAGATTGTGCATCCGCGCCTGGTCACTGTGCTGTTGAACGATCTGTTCGGAATCCAGTCCCGGGCCGGGTGTTCCTGCGCCGGTCCGTATGGGCATGACCTGCTGGGCATTGGCGACGCGGACACCCTGCGCATCCGCGAACAGGTGCTGGGCGGAGAAGCGGGCGCGCGTCCCGGTTGGTGCCGGGTCAGCCTGCACTGGGCCATGAGCGAGGACGAGATCGGCTACCTCATCGAAGCCGTTGATTTTCTGGGCAAGCATGGCTGGAAATTCACCGATCAATATGACTTCGACCCAGCCAGCGGTCAGTGGGAACACAAGAGCCGGCCGGCGGGCTGCGTCTCCGTGCTGCCGACTTCTATCCTGTCCGCGTCCGCCCCGCGGGAAATGCAGGCGCGCCGTGATGTTCGCGACCTGATGCGGGAAGCCATGTCTGTCGCGCGCAGCGCGGCCCTCTAGCCTGCGTCACCGTCCGCGACTGTCGGGGGCCGACCCGTCCATGTGGTGTTCAGCTAGCTGGCCCGGTCGTGAATGATCGCCTCAGCGTTCGCTCATGCTTCATTCCCTATTCCTGTCCACGCCTTCGATGCATCGGGCGTCAGGCACACAAGTAGTGGAGTAAGTTTATGAATATGCGTTTTGTAGTCGCCAGTGCCCTCGCTGCCATTTCTGTCCTCGGCGTGGCCGATGCAGCCGAAGCCCAGTCGCGTAACCGCGTGACCGTCCAGCAGGATGGATATCAAAATGAAATCGCCGGTCGGCAGGGTGGCTACGGTCAGCGCATGGTGATCAGCCAGCGTGGCGGCCGCCAGCACGTCACGATCATCCAGGATGGCGCACGCAATGGCACCACGGTTGGCCAGAGCGGATATTACAACCAGTCCCATGTTGATCAGTACGGCCGGGATAATGACGCGGTCATCGGCCAGGATGGCATCGATAATTTCAGCTACAGCCGCCAGACCGGTCGCCGCAACATCGTGGGTGTGTCCCAGATGGGCCGCAACAACACGGCTGTCACCGACCAGTTCGGCAATAATAACGGCGCGGGTATCATCCAGGTGGGCGACGGTCACAACGCATCCATCCGCCAGAGTGGCAATGGCAATGTCACCTTGATCATCCAGGGTGAACACTAGGCAATATCGCCGACAGGCCGATGCCCCGGGCATCGGCCTCAGCGGTTCTACAGGCAGGGCCGGTGCCGGGCGCACCGGCTTTTGCTGTGGGATCAGCGCCGGTATTTCAGCACACCAGCGGCCTGGAGATGGTCATCGATCATCTCGCGCTGGTCTTTGCCCAGCGGCGTCAGCCGGGGGTAGACCGGGCGCTCGCGGTCATTCGCCCAGGCCTGGTCCCAGTGATCGGTGCCGTCGATGAAGGCGCGCAGCATGCCCTCGCCCCCTGTTTCAAAGGCCCCGATCAGGCAGGTGTCGACATAGGATTGCGGCACGGGATGATCGGCATCGGCTGTTTCGTGTTCCGTATTGACGACAATCCAGAAACGGCCGTCCGGCAGGTCGGCGGCGCCCAGGCTTGAGCGCTCCACCGGTGTCCAGACATAGCCGCGTTCGCGATGACGCATTTCCGGATTGATGTCGACGGGCACCAGGACCACGTCCAGGATCGAGCGGGCATCTTCAACCAGGCCCAGATAGGTCGCGGCCTCGTCCCGATAGCGGACCGACCAGGCGCGGCGCCAGCCCGGCAGGGCAACCTTGAGCGCCGGGCCGGTCATGCCGGAATAGGTCTCGCGGCTGTGGCGGCTGAGGATGCTGCCATAACCAATCATGTAGTCGCTGGCACTCATGAGCACTCCAAACGCAATCGGGGCGCGGATCCCTCCGCGCCCCGAACGTGGGTCGTCAGACCGGTTAAGTCCAGCCGCTCTACTGCGCCGGGTAGTAGGTCGGGGAGCCGGGGCCGACCGGGAGGTCGAAGCCGAAGGCCCAGACGAAGAAGAACACACTCCAGGTTAGGATGAAGAAGATAGAGTAGGGCAGCATCATCGCAATCATGGTGCCGACGCCCAGATCCTTCTTGTATCGGGTCGCCCAGGCGAGGATGAGGCCGAAATAGCTCATCATCGGCGTGATGATATTCGTCGTGGAATCGCCGATCCGGTAGGCGGCCTGGATGACTTCCGGCGAATAGCCGATCAGCATCAGCATGGGCACGAAGATCGGGGCGGTCACCGCCCACTGTGCCGAGGCGGAGCCCAGCGACAGGTTGATGATCGCGCACATCAGGATGAACAGGAAGAAAAGCAGCGGCCCGGTCATGCCGGTGCTCTGCAGGAAGTTGGCGCCGGAGACGGCACTGATGGCGCCGATATTGGTCCAGCCGAAGAAGGACACGAACTGCGCGGCGAAGAACACCAATACGATGTAGAGACCCAGCGAGGACAGGCCGGTGGCCATGCCATCGATGATGTCGCGGTCATTCTTCATCGTGCCTGCCCCGCGGCCATACGCGAAACCGGTGGCGACGAAGAAGATCAGGATCCAGACGACGAAGCCCCGGAAGAAGGGCGAGTTGAAGCGGTCACCGGTGTCCGGATTGCGCAGGATGCCCCATTCCGGGATCAGCGTGAGCGCCATCAGTCCCAGCACGCCCAGCAGTGCGAGGAAGGCGTAGAAGAGGCCCTTCTTTTCCTCACCGGACAGTTTTTCCATCATGCGCTTGTCCAGCACCGAGTCGTCGGCCTGTTCCGGGTTGTAGGGGCCCAGCTTGGGTTCAACGATGAAGATGGAGACCAGCGAGCCGACCGTCGTGATCAGGAAGGTCGAGACGACCATGAAATACCAGTTTGCCGTCGGCAGGACGATATAGTCCGGGTCGATCAGGCGTGCGGCTTCCTGGGTGATGCCGGCCAGCAGCGGGTCGATCGTGCCGATCAGGATATTGGCGCTGTAGCCACCGGACACACCGGCAAAGGCGGCAGCCATGCCGGCCAGCGGGTGGCGGCCCAGGGCATAGAAGATCGCGCCGGCCAGCGGGATCAGGACCACATAACCGACTTCCGAAGCGGTGTTGGAAACGATGCCGGCGAAGACGATCGCAACGGTCACGACATGGCGCGGCGCACCCAGGACCATGCCGCGTACGGCGGCAGAGAGCATGCCGGACTTCTCGGCAACACCGACACCCAGCATGGCCACCAGAACGACGCCGAGTGGTGCAAACCCGGTGAAATTGGTGGTCAGGCTGGTCCAGATCCGTCGGAAACCGTCGGCATTGAACAGGCTGACCGCGCGGATCATGCCGTCCTCGGCGACCCCGCGGGCGCCGGCCGGGCGTGGATCTTCCACGGCCAGTCCGAGCCAGCCAAACAGGCCGGACAGCAGGATGATGCCCAGTGCCAGGATGGCAAAAAGCGTTACGGGGTGG
>JAYZXG010000105.1:0-2512 GCA_036141435.1 Pseudomonadota bacterium
GCGCCGCGAGAACTAGGAGGCATCACCGATGACGGGAATAGTCGATTTTGCCATCAACCGGTCCAGGATGATCCTGGCCATTTTCGTATGCGCCCTGCTCGCAGGCCTGTTGTCCTTCCTGACCCTGCCGCGCGAAGCGGACCCAGATATCCCCTTCCCGTTCGTGATCATCACCGTGCCGCTGGCAGGGATCTCTCCGGAGGATGCCGAGCGCCTGATCGTGCGGCCGACCGAGACCGAGCTGCGCTCACTCGACAACATGGAAGAGCTGGACAGTGTCGGCGCTCTGGGTGCAGGCGTGCTGTTTGCCGAGTTTGATGTCCCCTTCGATGCCGACCAGGCCGTGCTCGATGTGCGCGAAGCCGTGGACATGGCCCGCCGCGAATACCCCGAGGAAGCACGCGAACCGGTCATCCAGGAGTTCAACTCGGCGCTTGCGCCCACCATCGCGGTCCAGGTCTATGGCGAGGCGCCGGAACGTACGATCTACCGCATCGCCCGCGATCTCGAGGAGGAACTCGAAACCCTGCCGGAAATCCTGCAGGTCGACATCCAGGGCATTCGGGATGAATTGCTGGAGATTGTCGTCGACCCGGCGCTCCTGGAGACCTACGGCGTCACCTATGGCCAGCTCTTCAACGCGGTTCAGTCCAACAACCAGCTGATTGCGGCCGGCTCTCTGGACAGTGGTGAGGCGCGGTTCCAGGTCAAGGTTCCCGGCCTGTTCGAGAATGCCGATGACGCCCTCAACCTGCCGATCACGAGTTCAGGTGATGCCGTGGTCACGCTGCAGGACGTCGCCACCGTGCGCCGGACCTTCAAGGATGCCGACAGTTTCTCCCGCTATAACGGCCAGACCGCATTCACCTTGCAGGTGGTGCGCCGCTCTGGCGAGAACATCATGGACACCTCTGTTCGGGTGCGTGAGCTGACAGCGCAGATTGCCGAAAGCTGGCCGTCCACCGTGCGCTATGATTTCAGTCTCGACCTTTCCACCTATGTCCGTGACAGCCTGAACTCGCTGACCAGCTCCATCATGCTGGCCATTCTCCTGGTGCTTATTGTGGTGGTGGCTGCGCTCGGCCTGCGCTCGGCCCTGCTGGTCGGCCTCGCCATTCCGTCGAGCTTCCTCTTCTCCTTCCTGCTGCTGGATGTCTACGGGCTGACCATCAACATGATGGTGATGTTCGCGATGGTGCTGGCCGTCGGCCTGCTGGTCGATGGCGCGATCGTGGTGGTCGAGTATGCGGACCGCAAGCTGGCGGAGGGCGAGACCCGCATCGAGGCCTATCGACAGGCCGGCAAGCGCATGTTCTGGCCGATCATCTCGTCCACAGCGACCACGCTGGCCGCATTCCTGCCTTTCCTGTTCTGGGATTCCATCCCGGGTCAGTTCATGGCCTTCCTGCCCCTGACCCTGATCTTTGTCCTGTCAGCAGCCCTGGTGATGGCGCTCATCTTCCTGCCCACGCTTGGGTCCGTGCTCGGCCGCAAGGGCGGCGAAGTCGATACGGACAGCGCGCTGGCACACCTCAACGCACAGGAAGGCGGACAGCCTACCGAGCTCCCTGGCCTGACCGGCCTGTATGCGCGCATGATCTCGGCCCTGGCCAAGCGTCCCGGCGCGGTGGCGCTGGGAACGGTCGCGGTGGTGTTCAGCGTCATTTTCGCTTTTGGCGCCCAGTCGAACGGTGCGTTCGGTGGTCCCAAGCGTACCGAGTTCTTCATCGATGCCGAGCCGGAGCAGGTCTATGTCTTTGTTCGTGCCCGCGGCAATCTCTCGCCGGAGGAACAGTATGAACTGGCCCTGCAGGCTGAACAGCGCATTGGCGGGATTGAAGGCATCAAGGGCTATTACACGGTGGCGGGTGAGCCGCCGGGGGCCTCACCCTTCGACGGCACGGGCGGTGCGCCGGCCGATACCATTGCCCGAATTTTTGTCGAGTTCTATCCCTTTGGACAACGTCCCAACGGGCGCTTGATCGAGAGCAATATCCGCGACGCCCTGGTGGACCTGCCCGGCGTGATCATCGAGGTCCGGCGCTTCCAGCAGGGCCCGCCGGTGGGCAAGGATGTCCAGGTCCAGCTGCGCTCCGACGACGCCGAGGCCCTGGTTGCGGCCACCCAGCTTGTACGCGGCTATATCGACCAGTTCGAGGGCCTGACCGATATCGAGGACACGCTGCCCCTGCCGGGCGTTGAATGGCGCCTGGATGTCGATCGCGAGGAAGCGGGACGTTTCGGTGCGGACGTCGCCCAGGTCGGCGCCGCGGTCCAGCTGGTGACAACCGGTACGCTGGTCGGGCGCTATCGTCCCGATGATGCCGATGAGGAAGTGGATATCCGGGTTCGTTTCCCGGCCGATGATCGCGATATCAGCCGGCTGGACGATCTGCGCGTCAACACGGTCGCTGGTGCGGTCCCGATCTCCAATTTTGTCACCCGCGAAGCGCGGCCGCGCGTCGACAGCATCAGTCGCCGCGATGGCAAACGCTACTTCGTCGTCCGGGCC
>JAYZXG010000106.1:0-9338 GCA_036141435.1 Pseudomonadota bacterium
TGCCGTCAGGCTGTAGGTGATGTCCTGCGCCTGGGCTGTGGACGCCACGGCCATGGCGAGGGCTGCACTGAGTGATGTTGCGGTTCCTGCTTTGACGAAAACTTTCATGACTTGCTCTCTACTAGTTACGCTCTGTATACCGCCAACACTATCCCGTTCGCACTCGGGCGCGTCACTAGGGGATTGAATAATAAGTTAAAATTATATTTTTTGAGCAACTTGGGTCGGATTTGAACCAAATTGCACGCATGACTTCTTGCAGTTTGCGATTCTGGGGTTGGATGCCTTACTATTGGTCCATGATGGGGGCCCGGAGGAATGTCGGGCGCCCGTTTAAGCCACTTCATGAACGAGCCGGATGCGGTGCTTCCAACCAGATGCGCAGAGGCGTGTCTTAGAGCGCGTGGATTCCGCCATCCGGTATTACCTGGGCGAGGACAACTTGCCCTATGTGGTCTGGCCTATCCCTTATGTGGTGGGCGTGCTGATTGTCGGTTCGGTGCTGTGGCACTGGTTCCTTGCGCTTCCCTTTCCGATGGCGCTGGGGTTTGCGCTGGCCGGCGGCATCTACCTGACCGGTGCTGTTGGCATCGAATTGGTCGCCGGCGCCCATATCGCCGAGATCGACCCGGAACATCTCGGGGTGAGCGACCTCAAGCGGGACCTGTTCGCGACAGTCGAGGAATCACTGGAAATGATCGGTTTGCTGTTGCTGTTCCGCCTGATGGCGGAAGCCAACAGCTGACGGGGTTGGTCCGTCGCTCTACGATTATTCATCCGCTACCGGATGGGCGTGAATCGAGGGAATACGGATCTTCTCCACCAGATCCTGCACATCTCGTGGAGGTGCCGGTGTCGCGAGTGACACGGCCACAGACACTGCAAAACTGATGATCATGCCGATCGTACCAAAGCCTTCCGGCGAAATCCCGAGGATCCAGTGCTCCGGCGTCCCGGTCGGGATCGACGGCAACAGGCCCAGGACACCCAGTAATCCGGCAAGAGCGAAAGCGCTGGCTGCATAGAGCAAGGGCGGCGTTGATGTTTCGCCTGTGCGCGTCCCCAGGAACAGGATCGCGGCCGCGATAGCCAGGATGAGGGCCAGTACGCCCAGCACGACAGAGGAAAAACCGATCTTGAAATGGATGATGTAGGCCCCGGTGATCAACAGTCCGGTGGTCATGCCCGCAATCGCACCCTGCTTGTTCATGCGTTTCCAGAAAATTCCCAGGAAGATGGCCGGGAAGAAGCTGGCTGCGGCCAGCCCGAAGGCAAAGGCGACAACTGCAGCGACAAATCCCGGCGGATAGATGCCGGCCAGGATTGCGATCAGGACCGCACCCACGGCGGCGGATCGGGCGATCAGTAATTCCCGGGTCTCGCTCATGTCGGGCATCAGGACCTTCTTGCAGAGGTCGTGGGAGACCGCAGAGGAGATGACCATCAACAGGCCTGCGGCGGTCGAGAGAGCGGCGGCGAGGCCTCCAGCGACGACCAGGCCGATCACCCAGGCGGGCAGCCCTCCGATCTCCGGATTGGCGAGAACGAAAATGTCCCGGTCAAGCGTCGTGACCTCATTGGTCTGCGGATCTGCGCGGTATTGGATGCGGCCGTCGCCATTCAGATCGGTAAAGCCGAGCAGGCCCGTATCCTCCCAGTTGTAGAACCAGTCCGGCGTTGCTCCGTCCGGCAGTTCGCTGGCCGAGATTTCCCCGTTCGCTACGGCTTGCGAATAGGTGCTCTCATTCACGGTGTCGATGAAGTTGGAGCGGGCAAACACCGCAACCGCGGGAGCGGTCGTGTAGAGCACCGCGATGAAGACCAGGGCCCACCCGGCAGACTTGCGGGCGTCGGAGGCCTTGGGAACGGTGAAGAAACGAATGATGACGTGGGGCAGGCCGGCGGTCCCCACCATCAAGGCGAGCGCAATGGCAAAGACATCCAGCTTCGACTTCAGCCCTTCGGTGTAGGGCTGGAAACCCAGATCGACGAGGGTGCGGTCCAGGTTGAGCAGGAGCGGCGTGCCGTCCTGCGCATTGCCAATGAAGCCCAGCTGGGGAATGGGCGTGCCGGTGATCTGCAGTGACAGGAAAATGGCTGGAACCATGAAGGCGAAGATCAGGACGCAGTACTGGGCGACCTGGGTGTAGGTGATGCCTTTCATGCCCCCGAGCACCGCATAGAACAGCACAATAACGGCGCCGACGATCACCCCGATCTCGATCGGGACGTGGAGGAAGTTGGAGAAGGCGATGCCGACACCGCGCATCTGTCCGGCGATATAGGTGAAGGAGATGAACAGCGCACAGATGACCGCCACGATCCGGGCGGCCTGGCTGTAATAGCGATCGCCCACGAAATCCGGGACGGTGAACTTGCCGAACTTGCGAAGATAAGGCGCCAGCAAGAGTGCAAGCAGAACGTAACCGCCCGTCCAGCCCATCAGATAGACCGAGCCGTCATAGCCGGAAAAGGCGATGATGCCGGCCATCGACAGGAAGGACGCCGCGCTCATCCAGTCTGCCGCCGTGGCCATGCCGTTGAAGACCGGAGGCACATCATGGCCTGCCACATAGAATTCGTCGGTTGATCCGGCGCGTGCCCAGATGGCAATGCCGATATAGAGGCCGAAGGTCGCGATCACGAAGAAAGCGGTCCAGAGCAGAGTGGAATCCATGGTCGCCTCCTAGTCGTTCTCGTCGCTCATGCCGTACTTCTTCTCGATCTGATGCATGCGGAAGGAGTAGACGAAGATCAGGACAACAAAGACGAAGATCGACCCCTGTTGCGCAAACCAGAAACCCAGAGGGGCCCCGCCAATTGAGAATTGATCGAGCCAGTCGCGAGCCAGTATCCCGGCCCCGAAGGAGACGGCGAACCAGATGGTCAGCAATATTCCCATCAAGCCCAGGTTTTCACGCCAATAGGCGCGGGTGACGTCCTTGCCCACATCGTGATCTTCGGTGCGGTTTTCTGGCTGTGTGTCCATGGAATCCGTCTGCGTTGGGCGTCTGCGCATCGCTGGCGCGCGCGGTGGCCAGGATGACGGGGCGCCAATGCCCCTCAGGCGCGACTTTGCGATTACCTGCCCTGCAAATGCAAGCCCTTGTGATCAAAGCGTTTCGCCGTGCTGACCGAGGGCTGTGCCGGGTCACGGTCAGTGCGGTTGGCAGGCTCGCTCTGCAGATCGCCGCGAAAATGGACTTGCACAAACATCAACATGCAATGTAATAACATCACTCAACTGCTCCCCGGGCCCGGCATGACCTGATATGGTCCAGCCAAGGGTTCGACCAGGACACCAGAATGTCGGGTGGTCACCTCCACGGCTGTCCGAACCGCCTGCTTGCTCCGCGCTCGCTTAGCTACTCGTTCCCTTTTGCAAAGTCTGCGCGGGGCAGGCAGATCCGGTGTCCAGCGCTCCACACCATCGCCATCAATGAGAGGTTCTGCTAGACAAGCGCCGCGTCGATCTGGACGGCCTCGATGAGTTTGATCGCGGCGGCGGACGACTCGATCAGGTTGGGAATCGCATTAGCACCGGGACATGGGAAAACTCTACTTCACATACAGCGCCATGAATGCGGGTAAATCGGCCATCCTCCTGCAGTCTGCTCACAACTATGGTGAGCAGGGCATGACGGTCATGCTGTGGACGTCCGAGCATAATGAAGGCGAAGCCGGTGTGGACATCGGCGATATCGAGTCGCGCATCGGGCTGAACGCTCCCGCCCATATCTTTCGGGCAACAACCGATATCTACACCCGGGTTGAGCAATGCCACGCGCAAGGCGGTCTGAGCGCGGTGTTTGTTGATGAAGCGCAATTCCTCGCCCGCGAACAGGTCTGGCAGCTCGCGCGGGTCAGCGATGAACTCGGACTTCCAGTGCTGTGTTACGGGCTTCGTACGGACTTCCAGGGCAAGTTGTTCGAGGGGGCGGCCGAACTGCTGGCCATTGCTGATGACCTGCGCGAAGCGCGGACGATCTGTCATTGCGGCCGCAAGGCGACCATGAATCTGCGTTTCGACGCGTCCGGAGATGCAGTTACAGAGGGCGTGCAGGTCGGTGTGACCAAGGCCAACTACGTCTCCCTGTGCCGCAAGCACTGGCTCGAGCGCATGCAGGGGGCGTCACCGACCGAGGCCGTCGCCAGCGCGAAACACGCTGAACCAGCGGAATAATCGCCCCCCAAGAGCCAAATAAAGTTGCCATCCGCGACCAACATGCAAGTTGCGGGTATCGTCAGGCCTCAGGGCGTGGCAGAAAGCTGTCCTGAAAATCTAGGTATCTGGCGGTCCCCGAAGAGGTTGCAGCCGAATGAGTGAAAATCTGATCGCCGGTTTTGGCGCCGTCACCCTGTTGATTATTGCGTTCGTCTTCTCGACCAATAAGCGGAAAATCCGTCTGCGAACGGTGCTGAGCGCACTGGCATTGCAAGCGGCCATCGGCGGGTTCGTGCTGTACCTGCCTGCGGGGCGGAACTTCCTGTCGACGCTGTCCGAAGGCGTGACCCAGCTGCTGGCCTTTTCCACGTCCGGTATCGAGATGGTGTTCGGTCCGCTGGTCGGCGAATCCGTGGGCTTCAGCTTCGCCCTCAATGTCCTGCCGGTCGTGATCTTCTTCTCGGCGCTGATGTCGGTGCTCTACCACATCGGTGTGATGCAGTGGATCGTGCGCATCGTGGGCCTGTTCCTCAACATCCTGCTCGGCACGGGCCGAGTGGAGTCGCTCAATGCGGCAGCCAACATCTTTGTTGGCCAGACCGAGGCGCCGCTCGTTATCCGCCCCTATCTCACCGGCATTACCAAGCCGCAGCTGTTCGCGATCATGACCTCCGGTCTGGCGTCCGTGGCCGGTACGGTTCTCGCGGCGTATGCGCAGATCGGTATCAGCGTGGAATACCTGCTGGCTGCCAGCTTCATGGCGGCCCCCGGGGGTCTGCTGATGGCCAGCATCATCATGCCTGCGGATGACGGCAAGGATGAAGCTCAGGATATCGTGGAAACCAAGCCCGAGCAGGAGCGTCACGCTAACGTGGTGATGGCTGCGGCCGTCGGCGCGAAGGACGGTCTCCATCTGGCCCTGAACATCGGTGCGATGCTGATCGCCTTTGTTTCCCTGATTGCGCTGGTCAACGGTCTGATCGCCGTGATCGCCGGCATGTTCGGCGTTGAGGGTGTGACCATTCAGAGCCTGCTGGGCATGCTGTTCGCGCCGCTGATGATGGCGCTCAGCATCCCCGCTGCAGAGGCCCAGGCGGCCGGTGCCATTGTCGGTGAGAAGCTCGTGATCAATGAGTTCGTCGCCTATCTCACCCTGTCCGGCATGCTCGAGGAATTCTCGCCGCGCAGCCAGGCTATCCTGACGATTGCGCTGTGTGGCTTCGCCAATCTCAGCTCTGTCGGTATCCTGCTGGGCGGTCTGGGTAGCCTGATCCCCGAGCGGATGGGCCAGATTGCCAAATTCGGCTTCCGGGCCGTACTGGCAGGTTCGCTGTCCAACCTGATGAGTGCCGCTATCGCTGGAATGCTCTTCGCGGGTTAGCGCCATGAAGCGGTCAGTCATCATTGATTGCGATCCCGGTGTCGATGACTGTATCGCCTTGCTGGCCGCATTGGGCGCCCCGGAGCAGCTGGATGTGCGGGCACTGTGCGTGGTCGCGGGAAATGTTCCCGTAGACACCTGTGCGCGCAATGCGTGCGGCGTCCTGGCGCTGGCCGGGCGGGAGGACATCCCGGTCTATTCCGGTTGCGAACGCCCGATGCAGGTCGAGCCGGTCTTTGCCGAACATATTCACGGCGCGTCGGGGCTTGGCGATGCCCGGCTACCCGAGAGCGCTGTCACACCATCATCGCTGGGGGCGGTGGATTATCTCTGCGAAACGCTCGGTCAGGCTGAGCCGGCCTCCATCACCCTGGTGATCACGGGGCCGATGACCAATTTCGCGACCGCGCTTCAGCGCCAACCGGGCATCGTCCGCGCCGTGCGCGAGCTTGTGATCATGGGCGGCGCCTCGCGTGAGGGCGGCAATATTACACCGCACGCAGAGTTCAATATCTTTGCCGATCCGGACGCTGCCGCGATCGTCCTGGCCAGTGGTTGCCCCACCGTCCTGATCGGTTTGGATGCCACGCTGCAGATCCGTTGCACACCGCCGCGCATGGCGCAGCTGCACGCATCCGGGAACCGGGCCTGTCATGCTGCCGCGGAGATGATCGCCCACGTCAACCGGATCTATGGCGAGGTGTATGGTGCTGACGGCGCGGCGCTGCATGACCCCTGTACGATCGGATACCTGCTGGCGCCGGAGCTCTACGACCGCGTTCCGGCGACGGTCAGCGTCGATTGTTCGGGCGGGGCACAGCGGGGTCAGACCGTGATCACGCCCGAACCTGCCGCGAATCTGCAATGGGTCACAGGATTGCGGGACGGGGCGCTTTTCGACCTGCTTCTGCAACATATGGAGCGCGTGTGATGGGCCAGGTGATCACCGTCGTCGGATCCGTCAATCTGGACCTCGTCGTCCGTTGTGATCAGTTGCCGCTCGCCGGTGAAACCGTGCTGGGCGACGGCTTTGCCAAACACCCCGGCGGCAAGGGGGCGAACCAGGCCCTGGCTGCCCGTCGACTGGGCGCCAGCGTCGAGCTGATTGGCTGTGTGGGCAATGACGAGGACGCCGCCGAGGCGCTCTCGCTCCTGCGAGCGGGAGGCGTTGTGCTCGACCGATGCCGGGCCACGGCCGAGGCGCCAACCGGTGTGGCCATGATCGCGGTTGCTCCCGATGGAGACAATCAGATTGTTGTTGCGTCAGGTGCCAATGCCCATCTCTGCCTCGATGACCTGCCGCCCCGTATCACGGGCGCGCTCATCGGCCAGCTGGAAACACCGATCGATGTTCTGGCTGAAGCAGTAAGCCGCTGTGACGGCCTGACCTGTCTCAATCTCGCCCCTGCGGCTGAGCTGCCCGATGCGTTGCTGCGCCAGGCGGACCTCTGCATCGTCAACGAGGCCGAGGGGGGCTTTTACGGTCTGGACCGGTTGCAGGCGGCGGGCGGACTGACAGCGCTCACGCTGGGCGCGCGTGGTGCTGTCCTGTTCGAGGGCGACCGTGAAATCGCTCGCGCGACGCCTCCGCGTGTCGAGGCGCACGATGCGACCGGCGCAGGTGACACCTTCGTTGCCGCGCTGACCCTGGGATTGCTCGAAGGCCAGTCTCCGTCACAGGCGCTTGAATTCGCCTGCGCAGCCGGTGCAGCGTCGACGCTGCGGGCCGGTGCCCAGCCCGCGCTGCCCATGCGGCAGGATGTGGACGCCCTGCTGGGCGGCTGAGCGTCCGGCCGGCCTGTTGCGTCCGGTTGAAATTCACGGTCCGATCCGCTCGGATACCGGCGGCAGAAGCCTCAGTCAGGATGATCAGGCCCATGAGCGAAGACATTTTCTTGCAGCGCGAAGGTGCCGTGGCGGAGCTGGTCCTGAACCGGCCGGCCAAGCGCAATGCCATCACCAGCGCCATGTGGCTGGCCATTCCGGACTTGCTCGAGACGGTTGCTGCGGACGCCGGGGTGAAGCTGCTGATCGTGCGCGGCGCGGGCGGAAGCTTCGCGGCCGGTGCTGACATTGCCGAGTTCGAGGCGGTCTATGCGACACGCCAGCGGGCCGAGGCTTATACCCGTTCCATCGGTGCGGCGCTGGACAGCCTGGCAGCCTTTCCGAAGCCCACACTGGCCCGGATCGAGGGCGTGTGTGTCGGTGGCGGATGTGGCGTGGCCCTGTCGTGTGATCTCAGATTTGCGGCGCGCGGCAGCCGGTTCGCAATCACGCCCGCCAAGCTTGGCCTGACCTACACACTCAACGACACCAAGCGCTTGATTGATGCCGTGGGCGTCTCATACGCCAAGGATATCCTGTACTCCGGACGCATGCTGGACGCGGAGGAGGCGTTCCGCATCGGGTTGATCAATCGTCTGGTCGACGCGGAGGCCTTGGCGCAGACCGTTGCAGAGTATGCGGCGGGTCTCTCGGCGACATCGGCCTATTCGGCCCGGATTTCCAAGAAGATCATATCGATGATCCGCGCTGGCGTGGATGCCGACACGGAAGAAACGCGGCAGATGTTCCTCGATGCATTCCAGGGAGAGGATTTCCAGGAAGGCTATCGCGCCTTTCTCGAAAAGCGGCCGCCCCAGTTTCCGGGACAGTCGTGATGACCCATCCAGCCCCGCTTGACGGTATTCGCGTGGTCGAGCTGGCGCGCATTCTGGCCGGTCCGTGGATTGGTCAGACGCTGGCTGATCTCGGTGCCGAGGTGATCAAGGTCGAAAGCCCGGCCGGGGACGATACGCGTAGCTGGGGTCCACCCTGGATCGAGGAGGAGGACGGGTCGCGCTCCGCCGCCTATTTCCACGGCTGCAACCGGGGCAAACAGTCCGTTTTCATCGATTTTGCTCAGGAAGAAGGGCGCAACAGCCTGCTGGAGTTGATCGCGTCAGCGGACATTCTCATCGAGAATTTCAAGGTTGGCGGACTGGAGAAATACGGGCTGGATTATGCCAGCCTGTCTCGACGGTTTCCGCGGTTGATCTATTGCTCTGTCACCGGTTTTGGCCAGACCGGTCCGTACGCCCATCGGGCAGGCTATGACGTCATGATCCAGGCGATGAGCGGTATCATGGATCTGACCGGCTCTCCGGACGGGCCGCCTCAGAAGATGGGGGTGGCCTTCGCCGATATCTTCACCGGTCTGTATGGCGTTATCGGCGTGCAGGCCGCGCTGGCCCAGCGCGAGAAGACCGGCCTGGGCCAGCATGTCGACATGGCCCTGTTTGACTCGATGGTCGGGGTTCTCGGCAATCAGGCGATGAATTTCCTGACGACCGGCGAGGCGCCCCGGCGCATGGGCAATGCCCACCCCAATATCGTTCCCTACCAGGACTTCCCGGCTGCGGACGGGCATTTGATCATCGCCTGTGGCAATGACCGTCAGTTCGAGCGCCTGGCGCGGGTGCTCGAGCTGGACTCCGACCTGGTGGCCGAAAACGGATGCAATGCCGACCGGGTTGCGAACCGCACGGTACTGGTTGCCCGGATTTCGGAAAAAACCGCATCGCGGAGCCGGGCCGACCTGCTCGCGGCGCTGGAGGCCGAGGGCATTCCCGCGGGGCCCATCAACACGGTTGCCGAGGCGATCCGGAGCGAGCAGGCCGTTGCACGCGGTCTCGTGAACGAGACAGGCGGTGTGCCCGGATTGCGCTCGCCGATCCGTCTAGAGCGCTGGGACACGGGTCAAACCGGCCGCGCTCCCGGCAAGCCGGGCAAGGGTCCGACGGGTTGAGGCTG
>JAYZXG010000107.1:0-6310 GCA_036141435.1 Pseudomonadota bacterium
GCGGTGGCCACACCGGCAAGGTTACCCGTGCCCACCTGTCCCGACAGGGCTGTCGCCAGCGCCTGGAACGGAGAGATGGCACCGTCTTCCTTGTCGTGCTTGCCAGAGAAGAGCGAGCGGAATGCGCGCGGAAGCTGGCGGATCGGCATGAAGCGCAGACCCACCATGAGATAAAGACCTGTACCAAGCAGAAGAATGGTAATCGGGCCCACCGGCAGGATCGTCTGATCGCCCCAGTTTCCTCCCCACAGGAAGTCACTGAACGTCTCGATGCCGCCCACAATTGTTTCGTACATGGAACTCGTCCCCTCCCAGGACACAATTTCACTTGGCGCGCACCATAGGAAGTCAGGCCGCACGCTCAAAGCGTTTTGTGCGTTTTCGTGACAGTTCAGGCGGATTGGACGGGCAGACT
Source organism: Pseudomonadota bacterium (assembly GCA_036141435.1). GTDB lineage: Bacteria > Pseudomonadota > Alphaproteobacteria > Caulobacterales > Maricaulaceae > Maricaulis. Next base: position 416 of record JAYZXG010000107.1, read on the forward strand.
TCGCGCCAGACGCGAGTGCGCGGCGGGGCCCGGCGGGGCGCCGGACGCGGCTAACCGCTTTGTAATCGCGCTGACGCGTTTCCGTTAGCCCGGCGACTCTACAGGTGTAGCGAACTCACCAGGCAGGAATTCCACCATGTTCAAAAATCTCTTGCTGGCCGGCACCGCCAGCCTTCTCGTCACGACATCCGGTTTTGCCCAAACGCCGATTTCATCACAGGACCGCGCGGCCACCATTACCGAGATCGCCGCGCTCATCGGCGACGAATTCTTCGACGCGGCACGCGCGGAAGCGATCGAGGCGCAACTCATGGACCTACTCAACTCCGGCCAGCTGGACAGCTATGACGATGCCGAGAGCCTTGCCGCCCACCTGACAGACGTCCTGCTCGAGCAAGACCGGCATTTCTCCGTGAGCTATCGCGGTATGGCCGCTGTCGAGCAGGCGCAGGCCCGCGCAGCGGAGCGCGAAGCCCGGTCCGCAGAGCCACGCCCACAAACCGACCGCGACCGTTTCCCCCGGCTGCGACAACAGAATTTCGGCTTCGGTGAAGTGGAGATTCTCAGCGGCAATATCGGCTACATCAAGATGGACATGTTTGCCCCGATCGAGGGCGGCATGGCGACAGCCGACGCCGCACTTGGCTTTGTCGCCAACACCAATGCGGTGATCTTCGATCTGCGCGAGAATCGCGGCGGTGCACCCTCGATGGTGCAATACCTCATCAGCCATTTCCTGCCCGATGGCGGGGATACGCTGATCAATACATTTGTCTCGCGTGACTATGAATACCCGAACCAGCTGTGGTCACTCAGCGCGCACCCGATGGGGCACCGACCGGATGTGCCGGTCATCGTGTTGACCAGTGGGGCGACTGGCTCGGCCGGCGAAGCCTTTCCTTACCACCTGCAGGCTCTCGAGCGCGCGACCGTGATCGGCGAGTCGACCTATGGCGCAGGCAATCCCGGCGGTACATGGCTGACCGATGGCGGCTATGAAATCTTCATTTCGACCGGATCGGCGCGCAATCCGATCACCGGCACCAACTGGGAGGGCACCGGGGTCACACCGGACATCGATGTCGCCGCCGATACCGCGCTCGACCACGCCCTGCTGACCCTGTTGCCCGATCTGATCGCCGCCGAGCGCAACCCGGACCGACAGCGTCCGCTGGAATGGGCCCTGGAAAGCCTGCGCGCCGGGCTTGAACCGGTTCGCCCCACCGAGGCCGAATTGCAGGCCTATGTCGGGACCTATGGCATCCGTTCGGCGCGTCTGGTTGAGGGACAGCTTGTCTATCAGCGCGATGGCGGCCAGGAGATCATCCTCACCCCCTTGGGCAATGACCGGTTTGCCATTCCCGGAGATGATCGTTTTCGCTTTGTATTCCAGCGTGATCGACGCAATCGCGTGAGCAATCTGCAAATGCATGTCGCGGATGGACGTGTGCTCGACAACCCGCGCTCCGAATAGACGAAAACCCGCGCCTGCACGCCGCTGGCGGGGCCGTGGCGTGCATGTGGCGGCCATTTGGCGTAGAGGATTTGAACTGCACCTGCTCTTTGATGATCCATCGATTGCGAGAGCACTGAGGAGTTCGAAATGCCGTTCAAACCCGATACCGCCAAGATCAAGCGCTGGCGCGAAGAGCGTCAATGGTCCCAGGAGCATGTCGCCGAGCTGGCCGGCGTCGGTTTGCGCACGATCCAGCGGCTGGAGAGTGGCGGCCAGGCCTCGCAGGAGACCCTCAAGGCGCTGGCTGCGGCCTATGATGTCGACGTTTCCGCCCTGGCGCTGGACCCGGAGGAACAGGCGGCCGAGATTGTGCAGACCCGCAATGGCAAGACCCGGGCCGCGCTGCGCCTGTCCCTGTGGATCCATCTCGCCAGCTACGCCATCGGCGCCGTGGTCTTTCTCGGTATAAGCTGGGGCCTGGGATATTTCGCTATGAAGTGGCCGCTGATCTGGTGGACGGTGGGCGCGGTCGCTCACGCTGCAACGGTCGTCATTGTCGAAGTGGCCACCCGCTATTCCGAGCAATGGCAACGCGACTGAGGTTTATGGCGCGGCGGTGATCTCGATCGCGATCACGCCCCAGAGCCAGTCATCATCTGACATGCCCGCGAGGGCGCGATCCGTTGCGCGCGGCCAGACCAGCATGGCCGGTCCGAACCCGCCCATGGGCAAGGGCTGGCCATCCATCGAGGTCGCCAGGATCACGTCATGAGCCTCGATCCGCTGCCAGCTGATGTCACGCTGATACCCGTCCAGAGCCGTCACCACCACGCGGTCCCCTCGGGGCAGGGCGAGGGCCAGCACATCTCTCAACAGCGGACCACGAAACGCGCGCTGCGCACCACCTGCCGGATAATCGACCTGGATATCGTGCTGGGCGAGGCGGGCCAGCTGGACGCCGGAGACGACGTAAGCCCGCTCGAACTCCAGGCCGAACGTGTTGAATAGGGGCTCGGTCTGCGGATCCATCGCTGCGCGGTTACTCGCCGCGATGTCGCCATGGAGCGTGAGCACGACACCCGCACGCTCCGCGGATTGGCTGGCCGGCGTGCAGGCCGCAAGCATGCTGGCGATCATGATCAAGAGGGTCCGCATTCAACCTCCTAGAAATAGGTTCCGGCATAGGTGACCAACTCGCCACCGGTGCCGAGCTTGAACCGGGCCAGCCCGGCACTTTTCACGGTTTCAACACCGCCCAGGTCAAGCCGGGTCACGCCGCGCTGCTTGAGCGTGTCCAGCGCTGACCACAGCAGGAGATTATGCGCGCCCAGCTTGCGCCCATCCTCGCTGTTCCAGCCGATATGATAGGTCGCCGCGCACCCGTGGATCAAAAACAGCATGGCCGCAGCCTTTTGCTTGCCGAGATCGGCCCGCAGGATGAGCAGGCTGTTGCGATCGGCCTTGGCCTGGACAAATTCAGGGACCAGCGAGGCCGGGGTCGCGGTATATCCGCGGGCCTTGCGCTGTCCCTCCTCCGTCTCCAGCAACCAGATATATTGCGCCGGCTTGGTGCCGTTTTGCTGGACTTTCAGGTTCGATTTTTCCGCCGCGACCAGGCGATTGCGCCACTTGCCGTCGAAACCGGCCCGCAGGTCCTCGAGCGAGCGGGTGAGATCGAGCATGACGGTGGCATAACCCGACACGACGCGCCGTGCCCCCGGCAGCGGGGCCTCGTCATCCGGTGTTTGCAAGGTGACACGCGGCCAGCCAAGGCCCAGTGCGGACTTCAGCGCCTTGTGCACCTGTTGGCGTTCCTGTGCCGTAACCTCGCGCAACCACACCGGACCGCGCGAACACAAGCCGACATCCACCAGCAGTCCGATCTTGCGCGTGGTGAACTGCGCTAGCGCGACCAGCCCCTGGTCATCCCGAATGGCCAGACGAACGACATGGGCACCGACGGCAACGAGGGCATCCCCATAGCTCCAGTCCTGCTGCAGCGAGGCCGGGATACTTGCCAAGGCCTCATCCCACTGGGCACGGGAAATATCGGTGGAAATCTGCATCGATTGATTAACCAGAATCACGTCCAGATCACACTAGCCACGCCAGCTCATGGAGCACAATGCATGTTCAGCCGCCGCCCCGAGACCGTGATGGGCCATCGTATCGCGCCGCCGCGCCTGACCGTGATGGCCGTCCTGCTTCTGATCGTCTATGTGGGTGCGCCCGTGCTCATCCTCACAGGCCTGCTGGATCTGGGCATGCAGCTCATGTTCGGTGTCTGTACAGGATTGTGGTGCCTGGCCGGCTGAGCCGTCACCACGAGAGGCGCATGTCGATACAAGATCCGATGCGGTGATTACTGCTGGGGGGAGGTCACGCGCGACGCGCGTCCTGATCGGCTTCTGCGTCCTGTCCGCTGCTACCTGCGAGGAATTCAGGCAGGTCAGACAGCGGCATCGGACGGGAGAGATGGTAACCCTGCAGCCAGTCACAGCCGAGCAGTTTCAGAGCCGCGCATTGCGCTTCTTCCTCAACGCCCTCGGCGACCAGCTCAAGCCCCAGATTGTGGGCCAGGTCCACGGTCGACTTGATCAGCAACCGCCCCCGCGCGCTCTGCGAGACGTCGGACACGAATTTGCGATCCAGCTTCAGCTCGTCAGCCGGCAGCTCCTGCAGATAGGCCAGTGAAGACTGGCCGGTGCCATAATCATCGATGGAGATGCGCGCGCCCGCCTCACGCCACTGTGCGAGATGCTCAAAGGCTAGCTCCGGGCTGGACATCACCGCCGTCTCGGTAATCTCGAGCGTCAATGGCCCGTGAGCGGAGCGGATAAGGGGCAGAGTCCGGCGAATGAATTCACAGTCATCGATCAGGGTGGCGGAGATGTTGACCGCCATGCCCACCGCAACGCCCTTACGGATCAAGGATGCCTGATCGTCCAACGCACGACGCAGGCCCCATTCGGTCAGCGCCTTGATATGACCGGTCTCTTCGGCCTTGGAGATAAACTTGTCCGGCGGAATAAATCCGCGCTCCGGATGCTGCCAGCGACACAGCGCCTCGATACAGGCGAACTGACCGGTGCGCACATTGAGCTTGGGCTGATAGTGCAAGGTCATATCGCCCGCTTCCATCGCCTCGAGCATTTCACTCATCAAGGTCAGATTGGCGGTCGGGTCGGCATATCGATCAGCGTTATAGACGGCGAGCTTGGTGGTCTGGCGGCGAGCTTCATCAATGGCCAGGTTGAGATGCCGCATGGCCTGGTCGCAATCCCGGTCCTTGGTCAGCCCTGCAACAACCCCAACATCGATGCGCGAGGACTCGACCGACACCGGGCTGTCAAAGGCGCGCAACATCCCGGTCATCAGGATTTCGCAAACCGCCATCTCCGTCGTCGGGGCGATGATCCCGAAGAGCCCGGAAGACAGACGATAGACCTTGGCCTGGTCACAACATCCGGCGAGCCGCTCTGCGACGGCAACTTCCAGCTTGGTGAAGGCGGCATGCCCCAGCGCGCCTTCCAGCTGACGCCGGCGGATGATCTGGAGTGCCATCACAACGGGAATTCCGTCACCGGCAAAATCCTGCGCGTTGAGCGCGCGCTCCATCGCCGCACCGGTCGGCAATTGCGTCGCTGCATCCACATAGAGCATGTCGGCGAGCGCACGGGCATGGCGCCGGGCCGAGCGGCCTTGCGATACAAAGAAAATCACGCCCGCAAGGAGCACGATCACGACACCCACGGCGATCGAGAAATAGAGCCGCTGCTGTGCGTTCGCCAATTCCAGCGCCTGCTCCAGGCCGGCCGTCCGCAATTGCTGGATTTCCAGTTCCTGTTCCGCAAAATCGAACTGGGCGCCGGCAAGTGCCGCATTGGCGGACGCCGCAAATCCGGCCCGCTCGTCCGTCAGCCGCTTGAAGGCGCTCAACTGTTCGTAAGCCCGGTCCCAGCGGTTCGCATCAGCAAAGATCAGCGCTGCCCGGCCATGCAATTCCATGAAGGTCTGGTTGGTGCTCGACATGTCGAGGTCGCGCAGGGCAACGGACATCAGCCGGACCGCATCTGCGTTCTCACCACGCGCATTGGCAATTACGGCCCGCGCGCCCCAGAAGAAACGCACCCATTCAAACGTTCCGTCGTCGGCCACCAGCGAGAAGGCGCTGTCGATCGCCATCTCGGCCGCGTCATAATTCTCCGCCTCGATATGCATGTTGGCGAGATTGTTCAGGATACGCGCCTCGAGAATTCCGCTCTCCATCTCACGGGCGATATTCCCCGCCGTAGTGTAGGAGCGCGCCGCAGCATCATAGGCGCCGAGCTGGGTCAGCGCGTTGGCCATGTTGTTATGGGCGGCCAGATCGAGCGATGGATCCTGGTAGCGCGCCAGGGCGTTCTCGAAATACTGAACGGCGCGCTCATACTGCTGGG
>JAYZXG010000108.1:0-5078 GCA_036141435.1 Pseudomonadota bacterium
TGGGCCTCGTGGTCGCGGCTTGTGGCGGCAGCGGAGGTTCATCGAGCAGTTCCGGCGGTGGTTCCACGGCGCCACCACCTCCTCCGCCCGCCAGTCAGAGCCCTACTCCCCAAGAAGCTTCGAAATTCCTGGGCCAGGCAACATTCGGCCCGACAGCTGAGGAAATTGAAGACCTGTCGGTTGGCACGCATTCGATCTGGTTCCGCGATCAGATCAATCGCGAGCCCACCCTGCATCTCGACGGCCTGCTGGCCGATGGGGTGCTGAACGATTTCTCGACGTTTCGCGCGGCCTCCGATTCCTACTGGGCCGGCCTGATCGATGGCGACGACCAGCTGCGCCAGCGCATGGCGTACGCGCTGTCCCAGATCCTTGTCGTTTCCGAGGGGCAGAACTCGGTACTTGCCGGGCGGCCGCTGACGACTGCCCATTACATGGACATCCTGATCCGCAACGCATTCGGGAATTACCGGGACCTTCTCGAAGAAGTCACCTACTCCCCCGCGATGGCGGCCTATCTGACCTATCTCTACAATGTTCGTGAGAATATGGAGACCGGCCGCGTTCCAGACGAAAACTACGCCCGCGAGATCATGCAGCTCTTCACCATAGGCCTGGTCGAACTGCGCATGGACGGGTCAGTGGTCACGGACAATCAGGGGCGCCCGATCGAGACCTATGACAATACCGACGTGACCGGCCTGGCACGCGTTTTCACAGGGATGGGGCTGCGCGGTCCGAACTATTGGCCCTCGCGGGATGACGAGAGCATCTATTATACCCCGCTGCAGCTCTTCCCAGACTACCACTCGACCAGCGAGAAGCGTTTCCTGGGAGTGACAATTCCTGAAAACACCAGTGCCGAGCAGAGCATCGACACGGCCCTGGACACCCTGTTCAACCACCCCAACCTCGCCCCCTTCCTGAGCCGTCAGCTGATCCAGCGCTTCACAACCAGCCACCCGACACCGGCTTACGTCCAACGGGTTGCAACGGCTTTCGAGGCGGGCAGCTTCCAGTTTCCGGACGGCGAGACCGTGGGAACCGGTGATCGCGGCGATCTGGCTGCGACCCTTGCCGCCGTGCTGATGGATGATGAAGCTCGGCAGAATGCGGCCAATGCTCCGAACGCGTTTGGCAAGGTGCGTGAACCGGTGCTGCGGTTTGTACACTGGGCCCGCGCCTTTCACATCACCGGCTCCGAGGCCTGGCGGGAGGATTTCCTGTGGGACACCTCCTCGAGCGGCGCGCTTGGTCAGCACCCGTTCCGCTCCCCGTCCGTGTTCAACTTCTACCGGCCCGGCTATATCGCTCCCGGTTCCGCGACGGGCAGTGCCGGCCTGACAGCGCCGGAGCTCCAGATCGTCAATGAAGCGAGTGTGATCGGTTTCACCAATTTCCTCAGTGCTTTCATCACGGATTCGACCTGGGGCGAGGACCGTACGGAAACGCTGGGCTTTCATCCGGTTTATGACGATGAAATGGCCATTGCCGGCGACCTGGATGCCCTGATCGACTGGATCGACCTGACGTTCACCGCCGGCCAGCTGAGCGTGGAAACACGCAATCGCATGGACGAAATCCTCTCTACCATTCCCATTGATGATGCCGACCCCGGTCCGGGACAGCGCGGCCGTGTCCAGACCGCGGTCCTGCTCATCCTCACTTCACCCGACTACATCGTGCAGCGCTAAGGAGACGGATCATGAAACTCACGCGACGCTCTTTCCTCTCCAATGCCTCGGCGGCCGGTGTGCTGGGCGCTGGTGGGCTCACCTCGAGCCTGATGTCCATGCCCGCCCTCGCAGCTGACACAACCGGATACAAGGCGCTGGTCTGCGTCTTCCTGTTCGGCGGCATGGATCACTACGACACCGTACTGCCCTATGACCAGGCCTCGCACGACAGCTTCGCGACCATTCGCGAAACCCTGTTTTCCCAGTATGTCAGCGCCAACAGCCCGCGCTCACGCGACAATCTCCTGGCCTTGAACCCGAGCAATGCCGCAGCCCTTGGTGGGCGGCAATTCGCGCTTCCGCAGGAGCTGGCTCCGCTTCACGCGATGTTCGAGGCGGGAGATGCGGCGATCCTGGCCAATGTCGGTCCGCTGATGGCACCGACCAATCGCGAAATGTACCTGAACGATACCGCGCAATTGCCGCGTCAGTTGTTTTCGCACAATGACCAGACGTCCACCTGGATGTCCTCCGCTCCGGAGGGAGCCCTGTTTGGCTGGGGTGGTCGTTTCGCCGATGCCGCCCTGGCGGCCAACGCCAACCAGAATTCGCTCTTCACCGGCATGAGCACGTTCGGCAACCAGGTCTGGCTCTCCGGCGATGTCGCGCAGCAATATCAGCTTTCGATCGGCGGGCCTGACGAACTGATCGCCATCCAATGGCCACCTTATTTTGGCGCCGAGAACCCGGCTGTGTCCGACCTCATGGATCAGCATTTCCGATCCCAGGGCCTGTCACCGGCCAACCTGTTCCAGCGGGATATTGTTGACAATTCCCGACGGGCACTGGACGCCAACCAGGCGTATTCCGCAGCGCGCGACGAGGTGCCGGAGATCACGACGGACTTCCCGCAGGGCTTTTTCGGCGCCCAGATGCGCACCGTTGCCGAGGCGATCTCGCTGCGCAATGTCCTCGGCGCGTCGCGACAGGTCTTCTTTGTCGGTCTCGGCGGCTTCGACACCCACTCGGCGCAGGCGCAAGACCTGATCAACCGGCAAACCCAGCTGGCTGCGGGCATCGCGGCTTTCACGACCGCGATGAGCGAAATCGGTGCCGGCAATGATGTCACGGTCTTCACCGCGTCTGATTTCGGCCGAACCCTGACCATCAACGGAGATGGCACGGATCACGGCTGGGGCTCGCACCATTTCATCATCGGTGGAGCGGTCAATGGCCGCCAGATTTACGGGGAGATGCCGGAGTATGGCTTTGAACACAGTCAGGATGCCGGTAACGGCCGGCTCATACCCACCACCTCAGTGGAACAGTATGCAGCAACGCTGGGGCGCTGGTTCGGGCTGAGCGAGGCCGAGCTCGCGGTCGCGTTGCCGGGACTGGCCAACTTCCCCGGTGGACCGGCATTCGTCTGACACCACACACACCCTACGCGGCGCACGCGCCTGCGCAACACTCTGACCGCGTCTGATCGAGAAGAAGAAGGATGGTGGGCGGTGAGGGGCTCGAACCCCCGACCCTCTCGGTGTAAACGAGATGCTCTCCCAACTGAGCTAACCGCCCATCCGGTGTGGAGCGCGCGTTCTAATAAGCCAAACGCTCCTTGGCAAGCGCTTCCTGCTCTAGGAACTGTAACGCGTTATGACAGCATCGATGATCAGGCGCATTTGCTCCAGTGCATCGCCGCGTGGATCCTCTTTGAAGCTGTTGGGAACAGTCTGCACCGTAATGCCATGCACGCTGGCCCACAGGGCCCGGGCCAAATCAGCGCGCAGGTCTGCGTGACCGACCCCATCGAGCTTGTCCAGCTCGGCCTCGAGCACTCCGAACAGGGCATTCTCAGCCTCGACGGCCAACTGGTTCGAGTCGCGATATTGCCGACGGAACTCGAGCAGATTGGCCCACAGCTTTTCGTTCTCCTGGACATAATCGACATACGCCACGGCCAGCTGCATGACCCGCTCATAGACCGATTGTCCGTCCGCCTGGCTCAGCGTCCGGTCGAGAATCAGCGCCAGCTCGGCATAGACGTCCATGGCCAGCGCTTCCCGGAGTGCATGCTGGTCGGGAAAGAATTTGTAGAACGAACCTGTACTTACGCCGGCGCTCGCGGCAAGCTGGCGAATAGGCAGCCGTTCCTGCTCTCCGGTCCGGAGGAGCTCACGGGCATGCGCAAGCAATCTCTGGCGCACGCCATCGGACAGCGGTGGCCGGCCGCGGCCACGGGCGGTTTGGGAATTCGGTTCCATTTTTCTGTTCAACCATAAATTTATTTAATGAACAAGGTTCATTTTTCAGCTTGAATGAATCCCATTCGCTTTCACCTTGTTATTGAACATTGTTCATTTAAGGAGGTTGCGATGTTCTCGACCCTAATGACTGTCATGCGCGGAGAGGTCCGCAGAACCGAACGCGCACTTGAACGCCAGAACGCGGTTACCATTCTGGAGCAGAAAATCGAAGCGGCGACATCAGCGCAGGCTCACGCCAAACAACGCCTCGCCAGCTTGATCCTGAAAGAACGCAATGACACCCGCACCCTGACCAGTTTGCGCGGTCAGGCACAGGAGCTTGAAAGCCGGATTGAAAAGGCAATCCGTTCGGACCTTACGGCACTGGCCGAGGATGCAGCCGTGCACCTGGCAAGACTTGAGCACGACATCGCCCGGCTCGAGAAGACCATTGCGCGCAACCAGCTTGCCGTCGAACGCTTGCGTCGACTTGTCGACACGGCACAGACCCGTCTGCTGGAGCTGCAACAGGGCTTGTCCACGGCGCGGTCCGTCGCCACCGAACGTCGGACAACTGCCGAACTCAGCGGCGATATCACCGGTATCGCTGCCCTGGTTGAGGGCGAGCGGGTGCTTACGGACTTTCTCGAGCAGCCGGATGTTTTCGAGCACATGGAGATCCTGGAAGAAATCAACGCTGAAAATGATCCGGAGGGCGTCCTGGACCGGCTGGCCGCGGCGGGCTGTGGCGCGCCCTCCCCGCACGCCCCTGACAGCGTGCTTGAGCGCATACGTGCGCGTATGAACGCGGACGAGGAGCAATAGGATGCTGGGACAATCAAAACTCTGGATCAGTTTCAATTACGCCTGTGTCGCCATCGCGCTCGGTATGCTGGCACTTTCCCTGCTCCTGATGCCGGTCGACCTGTCGACCAAGGGCTATCTGGGAATGGGCATCCTGTTCCTCAGCGGATCCTTGATCACCCTGGTCAAAACCCTCCAGGAAGTTCGTATCAATGAACAGTTTTCCAGCAAGGTCGAACGCGCCAAGCAGGAAAAACTGTTGAGCGAATACGTCGCCAAGGATGCCTGACCCCACATGAAAAGCGGCGCAAGGGGTGGGCCAAACCCCCAGAGCCCCCCGCACGGCACCTCC
>JAYZXG010000109.1:0-3344 GCA_036141435.1 Pseudomonadota bacterium
CAACAGGACGCGGTTGCCCGGGACGATGCCCAGATCGTCGACCAGCAGGTTTGCCGTCTGGTTGGCACGTTCCAGAAGCTGGCGATAGGTCAGGGTCTCGGCCGCCGTGTAGATCGCGACCTTGTCACCCAGGCCCTTGTCGACCGTGCGATCAAGCAGTTCCACTGCAGCATTCAGCCGGTCGGGATAAGCGGGCGCCTCACCGCCTGCCAGGAATTCCGGCCGCTCTGGAGCGGCGGGAAGATTGTCGCGACAGAACGTATCGGCATGTCCGGAAATGATCATCGAAGTCTCCGTGCGGCTTTCAAGGATACTCATGACGGCAGGACCGCAGTGGCTTCCAGCTCGACCTTGGCTCTGTCTTCGATCAGTCCGGCGACGATGACAAAGGACATCACCGGATAGCTCCGCCCCATCAATTCCTTCCAGCTCGCGCCAATAAGCTTGCCGGCGGCGAGGTAGTCCTCACGCGAGGTCACATACCCGGTCAGTCGAACAATGTGTTCCGGCTTGCCACCACCGGCATCGAGCACGGCGATGACGTTCTGGAGCGCCTGGTGAAACTGTTCGGCAAAATCATCGGAGACGATGGTTTCGGTCTCATCCCAGCCGATCTGGCCGGCAATGAAGATCATCTCGCCATCACATTTGATGCCGTTGGAATATCCGCGGGGGCGGGGCCAACCGCGTGGGTTGATAATATCCATCAACTATCCTCCATGCTGCGCTCTAGCCCGGCCCTGAGCGAGTCCGGGATACGCACGGGCTTGTTGCCCTCCATGCGAATGAAAACGAGGGTTTGCTGGACGACTGCGCGCAGCTCTCCCTCGCACTGAATATTGATCTGAAGGCCGATCGAGCTGCGGCCCAGGCGGACCAGCTGCAACTCCAGCTCAACCAGGTCATCAAGACGGCTGGGCGTCTTGAAATCTACCTGGATGGTTGCGGTCGGCACCGCGTATCCATCCTGCAGGATCATCTGGTCGAAGCCGTAGCCGACAGAGCTGAACCAGTTCTCGATGGTCGCGTTGATCATCTCGAAATAGCGCGGGTAGAACACGATCCCCGCCGGATCTACATCGGCGAAGCCCACCTTGTGCCGATGCGTAAAGCTCATGACGTAGCTCCCGACAGATGGGCCCGGGCGATCACAAGTTTCTGCACTTCCGAAGCGCCCTCATAGATCCGCAGGGCGCGGACCTCGCGGTAAAGCGCTTCGGGTACAGACCCCCTGGTCACGCCCAACCCACCGAAAATCTGGACCGCCATGTCGATGGTCTGCTGTGCGCTTTCTGTTGCATGCAGCTTGGAAAGGGCGGCTTCGCGCGTAATCCGCGCGGCGCCATTGTCCTTGGCCCAGGCCCCGCGATAGATCAGCAGCGCGCTGGTATCGATCCCCAGCACCATCTCGGCGAGCTGGGTCTGCACGCCCGCCAGGTCGGCCAGTGAGGCACCGAACAGCTGGCGCGACGTCGCCCGGCGCGTGGCTTCATCCAGCGCGCGGCGCGCAAATCCCAGCGAGGCTGCGCCGACGGTGGAGCGGAAGACGTCCAGTGTTGCCATCGCGATCTTGAACCCCTCGCCGGAAACACCGATTAGCCGGTCAGCGGGCAGGCGACAGTCATTGAAACGCAGATGAGCCAGAGGATGCGGGGCGATCGTGTCGATACGCTCGACGATCTCCAGGCCTGGCGTGTCCGCGTCCAGGATGAGGGCGCTGAGCCCACGGGCGCCTTCGGCGTCTCCCGTTCGGGCAAACACGACATAGAAATCCGCAATGCCGCCATTCGAGATGAAGGTCTTTTCTCCGTTCAGCCGGTATTCGCCATCGACCAGCTCTGCCGTCGTGGCGAGATTGGCGACATCGGATCCGGCCTCGGGTTCGGTCAGGGCGAAGGCCGCACAGAACTCGCCGGCCGCAACTTTGGGCAGGTAGTGCTGGCGTTGTTGCGGCGTCCCGAACAGGGAAATGGCCCCGGAGCCCAGCCCCTGCATCGCGAAGACAAAGTCTGCGAGGCCGGAGCGATAGGCGAGATGTTCGCGGATCAGGCACAGGGTCCGCACATCGAGGCGATCCGCATTGACCGGCACGGCGTGAGAGGTCCAGCCCGCGGCGGCGAGGTCCTTCAAGAGGGTGCGACAGTCCGCGTCGACGTCCGCATGGTCGTGAAACCCCTCATCACCAAACCTCGCTTTCGCCCAGGCTTGGATGTCGCCCGCGAGCGTACGGTGGGTGTCTTCGAGAAAGGGCCAGTCGAGATAGGATCGGTCTGCCATGTCAATTGCCCTCGAAGACGGGTTTTTCCTTGGCAACGAAGGCACGGTAGGCGCGTTCGAAGTCCTGGGTCTGCATGCAGATGGCCTGGGCCTGGGCTTCGGCCTCGATGGCCGTGTGCAGGCTCATATCCCACTCGGTATTGAGCTGGTTCTTGGTCATGGCATTGGCGAAGGTCGGGCCGGTGCGGATACGCTTGGCCCAGTCGTTCGCTGTCTGCGCGAGATCTTCCGGCTCGACGAGCGCGTTGAAAAAGCCCCAGCGTTCGCCTTCCTCGGCGCTCATCGACCGGCCGAAATAGAGCAGTTCGGAGGCTCTGCCCTGGCCGATGATGCGCGGCAGGATCGCGCAGGCGCCCATGTCACATCCGGCCAATCCGACCCGGTTGAACAGGAAGGCGGTCTTGGAGCGGGGCGTGGATATCCGAAGGTCCGAAGACATGGCGATGATCGCGCCGGCCCCTACACAGATCCCGTCTATCGCCGCGATAATAGGCTGCGGGCAATCGCGCATGGCCTTGACTAGGTCACCCGTCATGCGCGTGAAATCGAGCAGTTCGGGCATGTCCATATCGACCAGCGGACCGATGATTTCGTGAACATCGCCGCCGGAACAGAAATTCTCGCCCGCACCGGCAAAGATCAGGACCTTCACTTCGGGCACGTAACACAGGTCGCGCAGGAAATCGCGCAATTCGGCATAGCTTTCGAAGGTCAGCGGGTTCTTGCGCTCGGGACGATTGAGCGTGATCCGGCCGATGCCGTCCTCAAAGTCCCAGAGGAAGTGTTCAGGCGAGTAGTTTGCGGGGTCAAGACGCACGGTGTTCTCCGGACTTGAAACGAGGTGAATGCAGGATGTGATCGAGATTGGCGCTCAGCGCGTCCGCGATATCGGCGGGCACGGCGTTGAGGAGTTCATCCACCCAGACCGCATGGGCCGCTGCAATCTCGGCAAAGCGTTCGCGGCCCGTCGCGGTACTTTCGATATGGAAGCTGCGGCGGTCGCTGGGCAGTGGGGTGCGGGTGACCCAGCCGTCTTCGACCAGGCGGGTGATCAGCCCGGTCACATT
>JAYZXG010000110.1:0-3832 GCA_036141435.1 Pseudomonadota bacterium
CCTCCGCAAGATAGGCCGGGCCCGGGGGAATGTCTTCGCGATACATGACCGGGCGGTCTTGCAGCGGTGCATAGGCGGCGGTGGTCAGCAGCACGTCCCGGCGCTGTTCGGCAACGGCGCGGGCGAGGGCATCGAGGAAGACACGCTCGGGCAGGGTGGTGGCCAGCTCCGGTGAACGGCCGACATTGCCGGCCGCGTCCTCGGCCAGAACACGAATATCGACACGCGACCCGGCCAGCGCATGTTGAGCGGTTTCCAACAGGGTTCGTGTTGCGCCTTCAGCCTCGATGGTTGCAATGCCAGAGGGGGTGATTTCGAGGCGGTCCCACTCCGCATCACGCTCGCCCTCGGGACGCAGTTCAAGTGCATAGGCCGTGGCGCCGTAGTCGTCGACGACGGAAAATTGCAGGTCCAGTTCGCCGTCTGCCGTCGCTTCGGGAATGTCGAGGATACGGACTTGTGGCGGTGTGTCGGCGACAACATCCAGCGTCCAGCTGCGTCGGGTGGAGCCGGAAATCAGTCGAACGGAGCCGTTCTCCTGCATGATGACGCGGGCTTCCCAAACGCCATCACCCAGCTCGGTCACATCGGCGCGCACCCGACCCTCGGAGGTCTGCTGAATGACGCGGGGGCTGCGGCGACTTCCGGCGATACGGGCGATGAAGGTTGCCCCCTGTGGAACCTCGGCGCTGGTTTCGTCCGCAGCCAGGAAAACCGGAGCGCGCCCTGTATAGGCGGGTGGATCGATCCACGCATCCAGGGTGATTTCGCCGGCATCCACATCCATCAAGGCCGGCTCGAAAGCCTCGCCCAGTCGATCGCGCGCTGTCGGACCGGCAATGAACCATGCACTGAGAAGGCTGACGGCCAGTATGCCGCGCAGGGCCCAGGAGTCCATCATGCCCCAGGCGGCCTTTGGACGACGGGCATAGGCAGATTTCAGGCGTTCCGCCATGCGGGCCTGGTGGGCTTTCCACACTGACAGTGCGACCGGGTCGTCGTCCGAGGGCTGATCAATGAGCGCCTCGTGAGGCCGGGCCGCAATGCCGCTGTCTTCCTCGATCCGCCGGGCAATATCTTCATCATCCGGCCAGACAAACGCGCGAACGCCGGGGCGTGTCAGCCAGATCGCCGAGACCACAAGGGCGAGTGCGGCGAGGGCCCGCCAGGGGTCACCGTAGGTTTCCCACACACCCAGCAGGGCGAGCAGGCTGAAAACCGATAATGCAGCAAAGGTTGGCCACAGGACGGGGACGGCCCGTTCCCAGGTCAATGCCAAGGCAGCGAGGATTCTCGTACGACGACGCATCGTGAAAACCTAGCACGCTGGACTGTCGGCGACAGCGTCAAACGCATTACGTTTTGGTGAGTTGGAAAATGAGGTGCGGCTAGCCCTCATCCTCTTCCTCGGAGCGCTCTTCTTCATAGTCCGCAGGATTGCCCCAGAGCGGGTCGGGACGTTCCAGGTCTCCGCGAAGACCGCAGGCCGTGACAGCAAGGGCATTGAGGATCACGAGGGCGAAGGTAGCGACACGTTTCATCGGATTTATTCTCCAGCCAGACGTTCGGTCCAGGCCTTGATCTGCTCGCGTACACGCGTCGGAGAGGTTCCACCGAAACTCGTACGGCTGTTCATGGATGCCCGCGCACTCAACACCGAAAACACGCGTTCGTCGATAGCTTTGTCGACGCCTTGCATCTCCTGCAGCGACAGCTGGGCCAGCGGAACCCCCTTGTCCTCGGCCATGCGTACAATCGAGCCGGCGATATGATGGGCGTCGCGGAAGGGGCGACCCAGCTCGCGTACGACCCAGTCGGCCAGGTCCGTGGCGTCGGAATAGGCTTCACCGGCAGCGTCCTCGAGCGCTTCGGCATTGAAGCGGAGGTCCGCCGCCATGCCGGCCATCGCAGCCAGTGCCAGTTCCAGGTCGTCGACCGCCTGGAAGGTCGGGGCCTTGTCCTCTTGCAGGTCCTTGGAATAGGCGAGCGGCAGTCCCTTGACGACGACAAGCAGCCCCGTCAGCGATCCGATGATGCGCCCGGGTTTCGCCCGGACCAGCTCGGCCGCATCCGGATTGCGTTTCTGCGGCATGATGGAAGAGCCGGTGGACCAGGCATCCGAGAGGGTCGCGAACTGGAATCGCTTGGTGCACCAGAGCACGATTTCCTCGGCAAAGCGTGACAGGTTCACGGCACAGATCGAGGCTGCGGACAGCACTTCCAGCGCGAAGTCGCGGGCCGCGACCCCATCCAGGGAATTGGCCATCGGCCGGTCAAAGCCCAGCGCGCTGGCCGTCATCTCGCGATCGATCGGGAAGGCCGTTCCAGCCAGGGCCGCGCAGCCCAGCGGGCTCTCGTTGAGACGTTTGCGGGCATCGCGGAAACGCCCGCGGTCCCGTTCGGCGAGTTCGACATAGCTCAGCAGGTGATGGGCCAGCGATACGGGCTGGGCTGTCTGCAGATGGGTGAAAC
Organism: Pseudomonadota bacterium; assembly: GCA_036141435.1. GTDB lineage: Bacteria > Pseudomonadota > Alphaproteobacteria > Caulobacterales > Maricaulaceae > Maricaulis. Next base: position 2,473 of record JAYZXG010000110.1, read on the forward strand.
CCGGCATGACCTGGTCGACATGCTGCTGTGCCTGTTGCACCAGCGCGTGCTGGTAGGCGGCCAGCCCGGCGTCGATACGGTCACAGGCATCACGCAGCCAGAGGCGGAAATCGGTTGCGACCTGGTCGTTTCGCGACCGCGCAGTGTGCAGGCGGCCGGCCGGCTCGCCGATGATTTCCTTGAGGCGGGCCTCGACATTCATGTGCACGTCTTCCAGGGCCTTGGACCAGGGAAAGCCGCCCGCGCGTATTTCCTCACGAACCTGTTCAAGCCCGCGCTGGATTGCCGCTGCATCCTCGCTTGAAATTATCCCGGTTGCGCCCAACATTGCTGCGTGGGCGAGGGATCCCTGTATGTCCTGTTCAGCCATGCGCTGATCGATATCGATGGAGGCATTGATGGCTTCCATGATGTCGCTCTGTCCAGAGCTGAAACGGCCGCCCCAAATGGCGCTCGTGCCGGTCTGTTTGGTGGGTGAATTGTCGTCTGCCATTGTGGACTTACTCAAGGAGTTCGAGATGAATATTTCACCGCTGAAAGCCGGCCTGATCATTATGCCGCTGATCGGTGTGGTTGCCGTTCTATACGTTGTATTTTCCGCCATGGACAGTGGCGGGAACGGCAGCCTGGACAGTTATGCTACCGGTCACATGAGCGCCTTCCGCACGGAGGAGGCGCCGCGGCCCCAGCCGACCGTCGTCTATACCGGTGCGGACGGGCAGGAAATCCGCCTGTCCGACTATCGCGGCAAGGTGATCCTGGTGAATTTCTGGGCGACATGGTGCGCGCCCTGTGTCGAGGAAATGCCGGCGCTGAGCAATCTGCAGACCGAGCTGGGCGGCGATGCGTTCGAGGTCGTCACGATCTCCATGGACCGCCGCATGGAGGATGCGGCGACCTTCCTCACCAACATGCAGCTGGAAAACCTGCCCCTGATCCATGACAGCACGTTCGGCTCGATGGCCCAGACCGGCGCGATCGGCCTGCCCATGTCCATTCTCTATGCGTCTGACGGTCGTGAAATCGGCCGATTGCCCGCGCCGGCCGAATGGGACAGCGAGGATGCAATCCGGTTGATCGAGGCGGCGATCCGTTTCCACGGCAACCTCTAGACATCAAAAGAAAGCCGCTCCGGGTTGGAGCGGCTGACGTGTTATCAAATAGCGGTCCGGGGCTTTAGCTGTCGGCCGGGCTGGGTTAGTGATCGGGGATGCTTTTCGCCCCGGCCAATCTTATTCAGATCGCGATTGCGGCCATCGCCCTGTTGGGTGTGGTGTTGACGATCGGCCGGCCGCGATTGCGCGCGGCGACCGCCATGATGGCCATGGCGACTCTCTGGATGCTGTTCAACCTTGCCGAA